>JAJYDZ010000167.1 GCA_021790415.1 Thermoplasmata archaeon
TTTTCACTCTCCTTATTCTTTCCACTTTTTCACTTCCTCTTATTTTTCTAACGAGCTTTACGAATGAATCGGGAAATACGATCAGAACCAGGGCAACAAGGAATACACTAAGCCAGAACCACTGAATCATGCCACCACCTCTTTTATTGCCCTTACTGCCTCTATTGGAATACGATAATCTCTGCCTGATCTCCCTGTTGATTCAATGTGTACCTTGCTGATCGTGATATTCCTAAGAGTTCCGGTCCTGGCCTTTATCCTCTTTGAAGTTCGGTATTCTATCCGAACTGTGAGACCCATGAAGGATTCTATTTCAGGACGGGGTATCATGGCTCAATACCCCTCTTTATTCCGCGCACTTCATGGTAAAAGAGCAGATCCTTACTGTCGATGTATTCGTGAGCATAAGCGGAATCGTTAATATCCCAGTTGAAGCACCATAGAAGCCTTTCCGCTCTGTCATTAACCATGTCCTCGCAGTGATCCCGAAAGATTGTCCTGGGTATCCTGTTGCCTGAAGCGTCCCTGTTTGTAATCAGGTAAGTTATTGAAATCACTTGACACCATCTCCCAGGAGTGCCGATATGATCCCTTTGGCATCGCCTATACTCAATTGGTATAACGTGTCCTTACCCAGTCTTTCAAGCGAACTGTAAACATATTCAAGATTAGATTTGTTGAAACATAGGTTCTTTATTGCCTGGATCTGTTTGTCTGTGGCTCTTATGAATCTCATGAGCCACCGTCCACATTGTAAGAATAAGCCCCTACACTGTTCTTTATGAGTATGCCTTCTTTGTATGCCTGTTCGCATACCTTGAATACATCGCTAATTGTGGCTTCAGGGAACTTGAAGCTTAGAAGATCGAAAATCGCCTTTGGTCTCATTGAGTGAAATTTTGTCTTAGGGGCTTCTATGTCAATGATTCTTAGGATTTCTTCTCTGAATTCCTTAGACGACATGGGGTCAAACACGCTGGACTCTCTGGACTCATTGGACTTGTTAAGTCCACCCAGTCCATTCAGTCCACCTTGTTGCTCCCCATGTCGCTCAGGTATTTCTTCATCTTCTACTTGTTCACACCATCTAGCTTTATCCCTGAGTAAAATTCCCTTGAATATTCTTGGCCGGTCTGGGTCTTCTTCTTTGTTAGGCCTGTAATCCTGAAGCACGCCGGCTTTGAAATTGTCCTTAAAGTTCTTGAAAAACGCATCCCTGGACCTTGAAGTTACCTTGTGAATTTCGCAATGCTCTTTATAGGAGCTGAACAGATCGTCTTTTTTCACTTGGGAACTTGAATCTTCAATTATGCAGTGCATCACGAAAGCTTTGTAAGGGTCTGAACGGACTATGTAATCTTCTTTCACAATATCTACAGTCTTTCCATTGCTGAACTTCCAGCCGTTAGCCCTTAACCTCTGCAATCCTTCAAGGGCCCAGTTCAAGAAGCCTGACATTTCCTCTTTGTCAGTGGTAAGGCGTTCTTTCAAATCCCGATCTTCCTGTTTAGTGCCCTCAAAAGAATAGGGAAACTCAACAATGAACCACCTTCTAAAAAATGCCGTGCTATCCTCTGGCACTCTTGGCACTGCATTGCATGAGAATGTGAGTTTGGCAACATTGTGGAAAGTCCATGCCTTTATGTTTTTGTCCTCAGCTCTTATAGGGTCTCCGCCGGTTAGCATCTTGAACATGCCAGTTCCCTTCAAATCCCTGTCCGGCAAGTCTGGGTACAGATTGGACGCCTTACCGAACAGATCAGCCTTGGCGAATCTGTTTTCTTCAAGTTCATGAAGGCTTACTGCTGATCTGTTCTGCCTTCCAATCAGAGCTTCAAGGATTCCTATAAAGGTTGATTTGCCGTTTCCACCATCACCGACCAGGAGCATGGCCTTCTGGGCCGGATAGCCAAATATCCAGAGATTATAGCCTACCCATTCCTGCAATAGCGGAATGTCCTCTTTCCTTGCTATCTGAGAAATGAATCTCAATATGCCTGGGCACTGGGCATCTTTGTTATATCTGACTGGAAACTTTGTAAGCGATAGCCATTCGGGATCATGCGGTATCAGGGAATAGTTATCAAGGTTCAGGATTCCATTTTCCAACACGATCTTGTGTTCCTCATGGTCAAAAAATGCGTTGGGATCTGTATATGTTCCCCTCTGGACTTTCCCGATCACTTCACCACATAGATCGGTTGATTCTGTACCTTCAAGATTGTTATGAATTGCTTCTTTAATCTGTGATTCGCCGTTCTTATTGTATATTCCGTCCTTGTAGTAGTAAACCTGTTCGCTATCTCTGTTGGTCTTGTAGATCCCGCTCTCTATGAGTACCTTTGAAAGGTCTGTTGCTAATTCCGCTTTTTCCTGTTTTTTAGATTTCGACTTTCCGACTGCACCCTTAAGCTTGTCCATGTCCTGATCCACCTTTTTACTCATTTTGGCCTCCAATGTCTTCTAGAATTTTCCTCAGTGTTGGCTCTCCCATCACGTGTTTTTCTGAATTTTGATAAGAATTGAATGTGAACTTGACGTCCCTCACCCTCTGGCATCCTTTACCTGTCTTCTTGCACAGCTCAGAAATGACAAATTCCGCATCCTGCTGAGTTCCCTTATTCCAGGCGATAAATCCGCTTACTGCTCCAGTGAAATTGTAAAAAGTCCCCTTGCTTTTGGCCCAGTATGGCGTAAGAATTTCTACCAGTTCATTGAGCTTTATCCTGTCATTATGCCCCTGCGGTCTTGGTATCTCAACACTTGTTTCCTCAGCTTCCCATCCCAATATATCATGAAGGATTTTTCTGGCTTCTTTGGCGTCCAGGTAAGCGATCTCAATGTCAGAAATCACGAAATAGGGCTTGTGGGATTCAGGATGTATAGACCCTGGCCCTACAACCTGGCGACCAAAGCCAGTTATATCTATTGCCCGTGATCCTTTCCAGTTGACACCGGCAGTGAATAGATCCCGCTCGTTCGATCGAAAGTAATGATGACTACCCCGTCTGCTCTTGACTTGGAGCGTGTCAGGGAGATATTCCAACAGCATGTGCCTTGCTTCTATGCTGTCAAAATCCCATGGCCAGAGACCACCATAACCACCCATGCAACCGTAGTTATGGCATTGTCTTATCCAGTCCTGAAGTTCACGGTCATAATATTTATAAGGCTTAGACTGCCAATCATTTTCAAAGGGCTTTTTTCCATTGAGCTTACAAAATGCGTAATCTATAAGTCTTTCAGGTATTACATTAAGCTTATTTCTCTGGTTAGAATTATCATTTGAGCAAGAGCTAACTGGCTCTTTTTCTTCTTTCATTTTACAACTCCCCGTTTTTCGGCTTCTTTCCGGCATCTATCACAGATTGCCATGTTTGAAGCATCCCGATCAATTCCTCAGGTGCAACCTGATCCGGTGCGTCTTTCAGTATCGCCGTTATTGGCTCTGAAGGATATTTCGCTGAAATGCGGGATTTTAGGGTTTTAATGTTCACCATGTTGGCTCTCCTTGCTAACAGTTATTATCAAATTCCCTAGTTTGTCAAGTCCAATTCTAGCCATGTCCCCTTCAGCAATCGTAAGGGCCTGGCAGTATTCCTTTGGCAGATTCACATAAAGAGGGGGGTCAGCCGTCCCCTTAGATCGTCCCAATCTTATGACTTTTCTGTCCCAGCTTAACAATGAGTGAATAGCAGTCATTACTTTTACCTTAACAATCAATGCATTGCGGAATCATAGATATTACGCATTTGTTGTTTATTATGGAAAAAATCATATGATTTTTATTGAGTAAAGAGTCATATGTCAATTAACACAAGTATTAAATTCAGTTAATACTTTTCTAATCAATGAGTGAGGATCATCGGAAACCGAGACGGGATATCCTTGAAACGACTGCCAAGATTTTTCTAAGTGTTGCCAGTGGGAAGGAATACCTAGATGACATTACTCAGGACGTTGGTATAACCAAGCGGAAACTTATAGACCATATGAACAGATTGGAGAAATCCGGACTCATATTAGCCAACAGACACGAAATAACCAAGAAATTAGGAGTACACAATACGAGACCAGTAAGATACTCTTTGGTAGAAGATTCAGCGATCAGGGTATCAAAAATTGTATGTCTCATATTTGGCATGTTTGACAAGGAAATTCATTCCCACAGTGATCATGAAGCTGTTTATTCTTTAATGTCAAGTGTGTGGTTCAAAAGAATCGTGTATAAAATAGCTGAATCACTTGATAATAAACTGGGTAAGGTTGAATTGAAAGAGACGCAACTACTAAGGAAAGTAAAAAATGAAATAATTACCGACTTTGCCAATTCGTTGGGAAAACACCAAGTAGAACACCCAAAGTCAAAGTTTTCGTTTTATGAGCATATCGCAAATCCTATATGCAATAGGGGTCTTTTCAGAGAGCCCTTTGCTAGAATACTTCTTTCATTCGCAGATTCAGCCTATGTATTTTTTATGTGGTATCTAATGGTAAGTGGCGAAGAACCAATAATGCCACCGAAACTTCAAGAAAAATTTAGTTTGAAAATAGTGAATAATACAATTCAATATACCATACCGGAAGATAAGTTAGAAGATGCCATTATCAATGGCGAAACAAAGAGATATACGTATGACGAACTAGTCGAATCTATTCTTAACGTGGACGATATAGTCAAAGCCAGAGAAGTATTGAAAGATAAGGACGAGTTCTCAATTATTACGGAACTGATGTATATGAAATACAGAGATGCAAATTCAAGGTATCTTATAGCCCGTTTACTTATGGTTGCATCTCCAAAATCTGCCATAATACCGGACGAGTTCATTCCACTTTATGTTTTTACTGAATCGAACAATTATCCTAGTCTTTCGTCAAAATACGAACACAGTTAATATTCGTTCCCTTTACTACAATTTTTCTGAGAAGTTCCTCTTAAAACACCCTCATTCTTGCAGTCAGTATATATATGCAATATTGTAAAGTATCAAATTTAAAGCGGGTCCGAGGGGGTTCGAACCCCCGACCTATGGATTAAGAGTCCATCGCTCTACCTAGCTAAGCTACGGACCCACTCCACCGTAATCGCTACGGGTCTTTATAATTTTTTGTAAGG
>JAJYDZ010000168.1 GCA_021790415.1 Thermoplasmata archaeon
TGTGGAAACTTCATTTCAACCCCCGCTTATGACCAGTACAGTTCTTGAATCGTTAAATGGAGGCACCGGCCGGTTGAATTGCCTCCGGTATCTGTACATTTTGGGTAAATACTGAATATGGTTAAAATACTATTCTTCTTAATTCAATTATTTTCAAAAATGTAAAGTTTCCTTGCAATGTTCGAGAGTGGAACGACTAAGAGGGAGTCAATATAATCTACAAGTTATTTTCAATAACTTCTTCCGTTTTTGACGGTTTTTAGAATCGAACGGATCCTGTTTAAACGAAATGTTTATTTTATCATGACAATAAACAAATTAATGACGATTTATGAAGTTATAATCAATTATTATTGGCAATCAAATTTAGATAGTAAAATTGCTGAAAGGAAGGGTGCCTAATATCTGACTATGATATGTCGGAGTCGCTCTATGATTGCCCAGAACAACAAAACTGTGGAATTACTTTATAACTCAGAGATCAAGAATCTTAAAGCAGCAGGTAATCTACTTGATCTTATACAGCCAACTTTCAATCTAAAAAAAATCAAAATGCTTACTACTAAAAAACATGGTATGAGGATAAGTTCAACAGGGGTCAGCGGTAAATTGGTATTTTCTTATGTCGATAAGAAGTTAACGGACTACAATCCTGCACCGACACTTATCAAAGACCATATGAAGTCCTTAATGATTGAAAGGCGGGAAATCAGTATTCAACATAATGAATGGTCGAGAACCGATGAAGTCACTGATACTTATACCATTGTGAATAAAGGAAACTTAAATGTAAGTAGAGTTTTTGTTCCAACTGAATACTTTAGAGACGAATTACAGATTTATGATTCCAGTTGGAATAAGTTATCGTTTAAATCATTCAAGGACAAGGAAATTCGACCAAATATTAGTAAGAAAGAGGGTATAAATGATGAACCTTATATTTTTGAGGTACGCCTTAAAAATCCACTTAGGAAAAATAATAGAGAATTAATCATTCTGAAATACAAAATAATATCGAATAATCCCGGTAGGCTAACAAGAATTATTAGCTGGGTAAAAGATGTATTGCCATTTTATGAAAACAACGACTGTCTCTTCAGTTTTATTGATGTTGAAAGAACATTAACAGATAAAAAATCCAGAAATTTGACATTCACTCTGACTCTAGCTGAAGGCACGACTGCAACTTCGTATCTCGTTCTTGGTATTTATGGTTCGGGTAGAGGTAAAGTGTTTGACTCAGGTGAAGATAATGAACTGAATTACTATTCGGAAGGACGAAATGTTTTCTTCAGTCTATCAGAAAACAGGTTAAAAGAGATCCAATTTCTGCTAGTACTACTGAAAGTCAGTCCTCAGAGCAGGCTTTTTTACGCGGTATCATCAATACAACTTCTTGTCATTTCCCTTCTTCTGTTAACTGGCATTGTCATACACTTCCAGCAATTTGTTAATGCAACAGGTCTTATCACAGGTTTAATGGTTTCAATCCTTACCTTATTTTTAATACCGGAAAAATCGAGACTTGAGGATGTTAGAATTGGTGTAGCAGGTTATTCTATTATTCTGTCATCGTTTGTAATATTACACACTTTGGCAGTCTATTTTAGAATAAGAATAGTTCAATATCTATTGAACTTAATTCCACTTATCTACTTTGAATCAGTATTTATAGCAGGGGTGGTATTATATCTGACAATCCTGTCTTTAATTCATTTGCTCAATTTTAAATATTCTAATTATTTCAACGGAAAGAAAAAAAATAATCCAAAGAAAAAGAATAACTTCTAGAGGTTATTGTTAGATGATCTACCATAATGACTTGTTCCCATTTCTTTGATCATCCCCCTTCTTTAATTTCAATGGCCTTAATGTTCTACTAATCACCGTTTTGCAATATTCTGACTTAAAAGTAACAGACATACTGGAATTCGTTTAAAATAATCATAATCACAGAACACGTTTTTCCCCTAGTTTCTTTAATTTATAAAAGGGAAAATCCTCTCTTCCTATCAATTCAACCGATCTAATCTTAACTGCTATATTTTTCCACTCCATTAGAGTTCTGTTGTCTAATTGGTCCTCAATGGAAAGTAACTTATCTCTTAGAATGTACAGAGACAGGTTTTTATTATATCTTTTAAAAATTGGGCAATCAGAATAAGCAATCCACCAATATTCACCATCTTCGAAAAGAAGATCAAGTGGATATATACGACAGCACAATGGCCTATTTTCGTATATGCCACATTCACCTAATTCTATGTTAAAATATGGGCAGTGACCATCATGCGTCCGAACGAAAAAGTTCAATCCAGAAGATGTAGAAGTGGCATGTTCCTGGCCGATTTTTTTAGATTCCTTGTTAAATACGTAGACGAGACCAATATTATCTTCGCAGAGCCTGCATGTCTTGCATTCTTCTTGATTGGAAAGAAAACTAGCAATTTCATATAATTTATTTAGAGATTCAGACCTGATCATTAACTATTTACCTTTAAAACGTCTAAAACTTCGGTTTTTATCGCATTCACATTGATATTACTGCATTCTGGGTTTAGGAAAATATGCACATAACCACGGTCATGATAATCCTTAAGGACTCCAAAATCATTACCAAATTCTGAATCATTAATCATATAATGTGAATTTCCATTTGCTTCCCTCACCAGAAACTTGCTCGAGCTTAACCAGTCTGAACTGACGTTGGTTCCGTGTCTATTTTTCACTACCTCATCGATCTTCCAGATCATAAATGGCAGATCATTAGATGGTTTTAATTTATTCCTAAAGTTTTGATTAAGTTCTGTTAATATTTTATCAATCTTAGGTCTGATAGAGTTTGGAATTAGAGTGCCATCAATCCTTGTCAACTGATTATAAAAAACCCTGTTACTATAAAGTCTTGCCAGCGACTTAGCAGTCATATCTTTTGAATTGCTTAAATGTTGTATAAACTCATCATCACCCATTATAGATATCTTTATAGCTTCATTACCCCTTTCATCTGGAGATTCAAAAGACCTCAGGTGATAGGAAAGAGAAAAATTGATCATAGCATTGAGACAAATAACCTGTTGATTATGGAAAATGACTGAATATAACATTTTTCTATCAAAAAGCAAAGAAAGTGCATGTGAAACTGCACTTCGCGTTAGGTACCATTCCAGTTTACCCCTTTCTCCGTTTTCGTTTGGAAGGATTTCCAACCCCCTGAATATCGCGATTGCAGGTGACGCACTTGATTTTATGGACGAGAAATAGGCATCTCTGGAGAGGTGGTCCATTCTGTCTAAATCAAATAGTCCGCTTACAAATTCTTTTATAACATCAATGTCTACTAAGTGATCATGATTGCACCCCTTCAAATAGGATTCATTTCCAGTAATTGAGTAGCCAATAGCTGGTTTGCAAAGATTTCCACGCTGATCAAGTATTGATTTAACTGTATTTGAACCAGTAATGTTTGAAAACTGATTACTTTTAAACGTTTTTATCAATCTCTCATATATGGGGCCGATACCATTTATGATTGTATAACCCCTCTCTTCGTGAGTGCTAAGGTCTATTTCGGTGCCATATTTCTTGGACACGTATTTGAAAGAATCCAGTAAATCATCATTACCTTCTAGTGTGTGGCTGAGAGGTAAGTGACCAACATCATGCAGCAAGAGTGCAACGAGGAACTCATCTTTCAAATTATTTGTGCCTAGCCACTGGCCAAGCTGAACAGAATCAGTGTGTGCAATTTCGCTTTTTATTCTCACATTTGTTAATGCAAGATACCCTAACCAGTATGTTCCGATGGAGTGTGCAAAGCGTGTATGTGTTGCAGAAGGAAACACAAGCCAAACTACCCCGGCTTGCCTTAAGAACGCAAGACGAGAAAATTCCGGAGATTTAACAATACTTCTGTAATCAATATCGCTTTGGTTATTAGATCCTACCCTAATTACCCTCGGAGTACCTTTACCTACACTTATTGATTCATATATCGGATCTACAAAATCTTCGCTTTCTGAATTACCTAAAATCATAATCACAACCAACCCAAAATTACCTATTTCCCATCACGGTTCGGAAAATAGTGTTAGCAACTTCTTCATAATTCTTCAACAAGGAAGTCTTTTTATTGTTTCCAGCGTACTTAACCGAAGGAAGGTATTCCTCATAAAGAAGTTCAGGATCGAATTCTATTAAATGAGTACTGAGGTTTCTTTTACCCTCTAAAATGATTTCATGAACAAATTTCTCGAGAACACCCGAATAGCCATCTCTAATAACCTGCGATATAACGAGTATTGGACGAATAGTCCTCTGGGTACTCAAATAATCTAATATTGCATTCCCCCCTACAAGGTTTTGACGATTGGGCTTTAGGACCAGTACTACAATGTTACTTTTATCAAACAATGCTTGCATCACTTCATTAATACCTGACCGACTGTCTACAAGTATGAAGTCTGGGTTGAAATCATTGGATATTTGATCAAGCACTTGCTTCATTCTTGTCATTATATTGGTAGGTGGGGCTTCAACCAAAATATTGACCAAATTACCCTCTGTTGAAACAGTTGGAAGAATTTTTATAGTCCCACCTTTTGGAATTTTAATGTTATTAACATCAACTAAAGTTAATAGGCGGTTTCCTAAAATCACCTGGAGAGACGTTACGTTAACTTCATTTATAGAGAAAATAGAGTGCAATCCACCAGCCTCTAAATCAAAGTCAACACACACTACATTATATCCATTCGATGCGAGCAAATATGCGGTATTGGCGAGCAATATTGATCTTCCAACGCCACCTTTATACGAATAAAAAGTAATAATTGCCATTACTTATCTGCTCCAATAGACTCCAATTCCTTAGATTTCATCAGCTTCTCAACAAACTCATCCACAAATTTTGTTGAAGTTAGATATTCTTTTATTTTAATTCTTAGAATATCCTCCCTTATTGAGAATTTCATAATTTGTCCAGTAGAATAATAAAGTAGTAAACCAAACATTGCATCAGAGGCATAATAAACTAATGGCCTTCCATCATCCCATATTAATAAAGATTTATCTATCCATTCATC
>JAJYDZ010000169.1 GCA_021790415.1 Thermoplasmata archaeon
ATTGCGTTGTTGGTGTAACACATCTATTGACATTGGGCCTTTTATAGGTGTTTAATGTTCCTGTCTATACAGTCAGAGAATAGGGAATTCCATGAGCCTTCATCAGTTTCTGTAACTACTATACATTAGCCTTTGGGATTAATCAACTTATATTCCTGCATATTACTGTAAGTGCTCACATGACTATCAAAACACCTCAACTCTTTTGAAGAGGAAAAACGGTCATGAGAAGATTGTGAATGAAAACCAACAAGGAAAATGGCCTACCTTCAATAACTAGGAAAAGAAGGAGAATTGAAATTTACAAGGAAATACATCAAGAATATACCAGCCAAACGTTGCCTTGTGGAAAATTCAAAGGAAACTTCGCAGTAAAAATGCTCGATGAAAATAGCTTCTATAATCTTCTCCACAAGCTTGAACACAATGGGTTGATTGAGATGGTTTTAAACAAGTGTAGGGTGGCCATCCAGGTAGTGGTAAAAGAATGAGCGACCTCTCCAAATTTGGATTTCTGTTGGTCAGTGAGTTGTGAAGCAAGAACCCCATATCAAAAGGAAATTTGGTAAAATGACATGTCAGACTGCATCTACGCTTTCTCCAAAAAGCTTAAGGATTTGCGCAGACGGATACGTAGATAGGGAGGCAATACCATTAGCAAGTTCTATTGGCAGTAGTGCTCCTTCATATCGTCCACTCAGGATAGTCGGAATTGTTGCAAAGATTCTCTCGTACCCTATCAAATCCTCTTGTTTTGGATTGGCATTGAACGAACCTATTGGAATATTCAACACGGAATGATGATAATTATTCAATTTAATTAATATTTTAGCCCCATAGTTGGTATCTTTTCCATATGGGGCACCACTAAGATTTCTGCTTTGTATCTCTGACTTTATATAGTGGTCTCCAGGAATAAAGATACTCTCCATTGGAGCATGCTCATGGATCACTTCAAGATGATCCCAGAATGCTCCAGTTTTTTCCTGACCTAAGACAAATATTTCAATTCCGTGTTTTTTGGCATATTCGAAGAATCTTCTAATAGGGTTAACAAGTTTGGAATATTGAGCCCTAATTGAAAGAGGTCCATCTTTTATAAACAAACAGTGCTTCAGTATCTCTTTGTTATGTTCCCAGTAATATCGAATACCCGTGAATAGAAGGAGCATCTCATGAATGATCATATAAGAATTTACAACTGTGTCTCTTGCAACATCTGGTGCCATATCTTGATGGAAACCGAGCATATCAGTTATAAGCAATTTTCCATGACAGTTGGGACACTCACCAGTCTCCGTGTCATAGTCAAGGGTGGCGACAGTGTCTCTGCAATGAGGACAGTCAAATTCAGGAAGTTTTTTTCTATCTTCACTCCATTTTTCAAAAGCTATCCATTTAAGTGTCTCCATTGCTTCCGAGCCCAATGCTGGGTCTCTTATTGATTCAAAGATAATGTTTCTAACTGTGTCATATACATTAAGGTCTGGTAACGTGATATTTTTCAATGGAAGCGCAGTAGCATGATATACTGCAGAATTAGTCATCAAGTCCCTTAGTTCAAGTGGGTGGGGTGACTCATGGTCAATTTTTGAGAGTGCTTTCTGGTCGAGTCTTATGAGTGCAGTTTTGATAAATGCCACTTTTCTACGCGGAAGGTAATCTGAATTTATCTCCGCATAAGAGCCATCTACGGCGAAAATTATGTCCAAGGGGGCCCCTTCAGCGAGAAATGGTTCCCAACTCTCTTTTGGTTGAGTCTCGGGATGATATTCAGTTTTGAATTCCTTGATAAGCTTCTTTACAAGTTCACTCTTGATCACTTCCAAATGACCAAGCTTGCTGGCTTTTTCACCTGGAAGTCTATTTCCTTTAGTGTAAGGCGTATTATTCACCTGCTGAGGATTTAACAGCAGATAGTGGAGTGAATTTATGTGCTTGAATAGGAATAACAAATCTATGAGACCTAGTCAGCATCCTCATATAACCAACGGTTCTGGTCTGAAGTATGTCATATTTCAGTCCTTCATATGCTGCATTAACTCTTATAAGGGCATCGACTTCATCCTGTGACGATAAGTGGGCTACGAAGAAGTTTTCGGTCTGTGCCAAAAGGTCCCTATTGATAGTACTTGGAGATTGTGTGGAATATACCATACCGATGTGGTATTTAGCCCCCTCTTTGGCAATCCTCCTATAGATATCGATTTCATCTTTTTCTTTAGAAGGAAATAGGTTATGCGCTTCTTCAAAATATAATTGAACATAATGATTTCCCAAAACGTTGTTAGAAAACTTTTCTACTTGCTCATAGAAAATAGCTTCTGAAAGGTATCTGGAGAAATAGTCGGTAACTTCCGGTGGCGCATTGCCTAAATCAAGTATTGTGGTCTTTCCATTGTTCAGATTGTTAATGATCTCAAAAACAAAATCTCCAGCTTTAGGATCGTGGAATTTTCTATAGTTCTGAATAATTTTTGGTCCAGAGCTTGTTGCCGACCTCGGTATCAAAAACCATAAAATTGCTAAGTCATCTGCGTCGAAAAGGTCTTTTCCACTTGAAGACTTTAATTTCTCAATTCTATCTGCTGTTACACATAACTCAAACTCTCTTGCCAAATCATCCAAGGATTCAATTGCCGGGCATAGGTTAACATCCTTTACGTCATAAATAAAAGTCCTCACTTCTTTATTGAATTTTGGGTCGATTGACAATCGATGCTTTAGTTTCTGCAAGTCCTCCTTAAATCCAGCGCGATATAATATCGCCCAGTACATTAAGATCTTCCTGTGCGCTCTTAACTCATCTTTGTATTCCAACTCCTTCAAAGATTCTATGGAAGGAATATCCACCGATAGGAAGCTGCTTATATAATTTGAAGTGTCCTTCGACTCCTCTCTTAACAATGCTCTAATGATCCCATGAGATGCTTTCGGCCTATCATAAAAATCAAGTTTCAGAGGTTTAGACTTAGTATTTGCTTTTGGTGTTAAGGCATATACATCACATTGTGTTGGATATATGCTTTTCAATGAACTGCTGTCATCTTGAGGGTTATCATTAGCATATTCTCCATTAATGTCAAAAATCAATTGTCCAACGTTTTTCGAAGTATGTGTGGTGTCAATTAGACTTTGAGCTATGAGTTTAACCACATTGCTTTTACCTAAACGAGTTTTTCCAAACATAGCCGTTCGATTACCCATAAAGTCACTTGTACAAACGTATGATGTCACTTGTGGATGTGTTTGGTTGAGCATGGCCATTCGTGACTCTGTAAGTCTCAAATATCCCAGAGAAAATCGGTTTTCTTTTGAAACTAAGGAATTGATGATCAAATCAAGTAAAACACTATCAGGCGCGAATACGCTGTATTTATGAGCGCTTACAAAATTGTTTATGTCTCCAGAAAACTCAACTCTATCAAATTTATCAGGGTCCGGGCATGGATAGTACATTCCAAGAACACTTGTTCTTAGAGCTCCCCATTGAAGCTCACTCTGCGTAAAAACATCTATTTCTGGCATAGACTTCTTCTGTAATTCAAAATAAGTCTGTTGAACCTCGTGGGTTAAAGGAGTAGGTGCAGCCTCCAGCACTCTTAGCAGAGTGAAATGGAGCGGTAATTTTTCATAATTTGTGGGAAGCATGACCAAAAGTGAATTACGAGGTATACCCCCAACTGCTTCTTTGAAAGGGTCTGACGTAATAATTGTAACTGTATCGTAGCCAGTTTCTAGCACATACCCAACGAACCGTCTCTCTCTATATTGCTTAGCTTTAATTAGAGCATCATCCTTTTCTAGGAAATCTTTCAGCGCCCTTATTGGATGGTTTAACATAGCCGAATCTTCAAAAAACTCCTTCATCAACGTTCCACTCCATTTACTTCATAGTTGCATATAAAAACCTCACTGGGATTCCGGCTGACAGCTCCCGGAGCACGCCCGGTTCCTTTCTTGATAGGAATAACTCTTATGTCGGGGGTCCCAGAATATAAATCCAAAATATCCTGGTGAGATGTTATTGTCATCGCCCATTTGATCCCGCGTTTAGATACTCTTTCCAAAGTTGAAGCGAGTCTCTTATGCTCTTCAAAACTGAACCTGTTACTCAAATAATGGGTGTTTAATAGTTCACGTTCTCCAGGCTTATAAGGTGGATCCAGAAATAAGAAGTCCTTTGGCCCAGCAGATTCTATTATTGGCTGGAAGTCACTACACTTGAGTCTAGCATGTCTTAGAAGAAGTGAAGTTTCTATTAATGAATCTTCACTGACTACCCACCTTCGCGATTGCCCACCATATCCAACATTAAATTTTCCGATTGAGTTGTGCCTCCACATTCCTTTAAAGCAAGTCCGGTTCAAGTACAATGTTCTGGCAGCTAAGAATAATTTATCCATGCTATCAAGATTTAAGTTCCTGATCTGGTAGTAGCCCTCCTTTGTTGAAGGAAACTCTTCAAAAATTTCCCAGAGTGATTCCGGGGAATCACGAATTCCCTCATATAGATTAATAAGTTCACCATTTAGGTCTGAAAGTATTGCACGGGATGGGGAGAAGTTAAAAAATACCGAACCACCTCCAAGAAAAGGCTCAATGTACTTTCCTTTTGGGTATAATCCTCTGGGCATATTTTCAAGGATTTCCACCATCATTCTCTGCTTTCCTCCGGGGTATCTTACAATCATTTTGGGATTTCGCCAATGGCTCTTATACAACATTCTATTATTGGGGGACGATTTAATAACATTAATTATGATGTTCACTACCGATATTCTGTGAATGGTGCAATGATGTGTATTTATATTATATTTCCGATTAAATCATGATAAGGCCTTACACGGAGAACTTAAATATTCCGTGTTACCTTGAGTACTCATCGGTAAACGACTCACCTTCGCCCCAAAATACTACTACAAACCACCCCTTGCAGTGTTTAAAGAAATGGTGATAGAGGAATGATCAGGATCATAGGGAGAAAGGGCTTTCAGAGTGAACTTTCTGTGGAAAAGACTGTTGAAGATGTCATGAGGGAATTGGGCCTGAAGGAGCAGAGTTTCGTCTGC
>JAJYDZ010000170.1 GCA_021790415.1 Thermoplasmata archaeon
TATTCGCCGGCATATACTTGGTATTCACACCATGCTCTTCAAGTTCTTTCAAATTCTTAAGGTCACCACCGCTAACTGTGTCGGGCACAATTATGCGAAGCTTCTTCCCTTTATTTTTCAGGACGTCCAGGACAATTCTGTCATCTCCCATCTCCTCAGTTTCGATGAACACCTTTCCATGATCCCTGATAAAAGATGCAATTGCAGGTTCTGAACCAGGGGAAACAACAAGGTCAGTTCTTGGAAGAGATCCGGCCTCTGTACCCTTCCAGTCTGCGTCAAATATAGTCTGTAGGCTATTTATGACTTTTTTATGATCAGTTTCATATATGTACTCCCTGTTCTTGAGAAAAGCTGCCTCTGTGAGATTGGCAGTGCCGATTTCAGCGTGCCTCTCCGATACCATGTACTTGGCATGATCAAAGGTTGTTTTACCTTCAAAACGTCTTGGTGCTATTTTGACTGACGCACCTGTTCCTTTCAGGACATCCAGTTCACCTTTGCTTCCATCTCCACCGTAAGGTTTTCCATCCACCATGATCCTGACCTTTACCTTTCTCTCAACCGCTTTCCTGATCTCAGTAATAACATTTGGATCATCTATGAGATAGCAATTTATGGAGAGACTCTTTTCACATTTTCCAATAAAATCTAAAACAGGTCTTATACCATCTTCCGGTTCGATATACAACATGATTGGTGAACATTGTAGATTTGGAAATAATCCTTGTGTTTTCATTCTATTATTCATGTAACGGTGCAACAGTCCAAAGTTCACAGCATTGGAAAATTTCTGAGTGCGATGTTATGGGTTAAACTATCAGATCACGATAAGTACACAAGCCTAAATGGAACAAGTGAGTGAGTATGTATCTATCTCTTATAACGTGGCAAGTATGATTACCATGCAATTCCATACCGGAAAACTATGTTTCTGTATTCATAATCAGTTTATGAATACTATTCGACATTTCTTCATTGTTTTCCTGAGTATAAAAATTCTAAGACGCTTTAATGCGAGGAACTTCATCATTTTTCTCACCTTTTATAAGGTGATGTTGATCGATGCTCACCGTAACGAACGCCTTGATTCCTAATACGCATACCTTTCATCATAAATTTCATTACCCGTTTAGCCATATTATTTCCCTTATGTGAGCGTACAACGTATATACATATTCATGTATCTGCTATAATTGTCAAACCCGTAGAATAACACTTCAGGAATAAACTACAGGTATCTAAAAAATAGTCAGTTACATGGAAAAGAGAGAGCTCAGGCTTCATGTTTGGTGAAATATTTAACTGTTTTAAAGAAATAACCGCTCATGGGCGACTTTGTATTTGAAATGAATTTGGATGAAGATACGGAAACAGTTTACGGTAAAATATTCAAGGCGATCAAGGAGAAATCATGGATACTGCTTTCTTATGTGGATGCCAAGCAGATTATAGAAAAGAATTTCGGAGAGACATTTCCGCCATATTATATTCTTAATGTCTGCAAACCTATTGCAGCCAGAGACCTTCTGGGTGAAAACATGGATTTCGGGTTATTTTTGCCCTGTAAGATAACTGTTTACAAAACACAAAAAGGAACAAAAGTTTCTGTCCTCAAAGTGTCAAAAATGGATAAGGATCATCTTGGTGGAGAAGGCACTACTGCAGAGAAGTATGAAAATGAGCTCATAGAAATTCTGAAGGAGATTCTCTGACATCCTCCCGCTTCTATAATAGGATAAATTAAGAATCACCTCCAGAGTGCCCATTTGACTGAATAAGATTTGGAGCAAATGGATTAACCACAATCATTTTTGACATCATGAATATCTTCATGTTATCTGCTATCATCTCTACTCTGACTACAATTTTTATCAGAATCCGCATGTTGTATGGGTGAATTTCCAGACATAAATACAGCAACCTTGTGTTACGCCTTCAAGACACTGTTCCTAGAAGACACTTCCCGACCATTCGGTCTCATGCTTCTATACCTCATCTTTTTCCATACAGCTTAAGCGCATTTCTTGGTAAAAAACCATGTTTGTTGCAAAAAAATACTGCATCATACGCTTCCTGCTATGTCCATGTAATGAAACGGCGCGGAATGATGCCTGATCCTTTTTCCCTCTAATATCCAGTTATAATTTATCAGGTTCTATTCCTGGAAACTATACTGCTCATAAATTCAGTCACTTCTCCTACTAAGGTATCAAAATCTGGAATCTTACCAATTATGACTGGATTTAGTTCACTTAACCAGGAAGATCGTTTATCTTCCATGGCTTCAATGAAGTCAGGCTGTTGGTATTCCCTTGAATAATAACTGAGTTTTGAATTTATCATTTCCAAATTGCAAAATTCGCCATTAGAACGTTTGAAGAGAAACCAGAGATCATACAGGTCCCGCGCTTTATTTCTGGTCAATATTGCCCTCACCTTTTCCGACTGTATTTCACGTCTATTCATAACGGTACAGGTAAAGGGAAGAACGTCCTGGTAAATTGGATCAAAGGTCAACAAATCGGGATCGAGAAGCGTCTTCTCTCTGGTGCTGATTTCCACCCTTACTGTGACCTTTGACGCATCGGTTGTATAGAGAGGGCCTTCACAGGAGAACTTGAATGATATTGAATCACGCATGTTTGAAACGTGCTTTACAATTCCTCTGACACCGATGATCTGAAGATCTTTTAGCGTCTCGTTCATAACTTCATCAATCCCATTAAGCTTTGCAATCGTGAAATCCAGATCCTCGGAGAATCTGTTTAAACCGTTGAAGAGATACAGCGCAGTACCACCCTTGAATACCAGATCTCGTGCAACTCTAAGGTATATCGATCGAAGTATCAGGACCTGAATATATGTTTTTTCCTCCTGGAAGGGTTTAACGCCACGCAACCTGGCCAACCTTGAAACTATATCACGGTCAATCATTCTATCCTCTCATTCACAATTAACTTCCATTTTTGGTTGAATTCACCATTTCGTATTGATTGGGGATTCAATTTGTAACGTGTGTTTGTCGTCCTTTGAAAATTAACTTCAAATCCCAATCTTTCCAGTAAGTAGCCAGCTCTAGCTAAAAGAGCCTCTTTCTGAATTCTTACTAGGTACAAATGGAGCTTTTGAATATCTATGCCAACCCTCATAGCCTCAATCGCATATGTTACTCCAAATAAACCGGGTTTATACAGGAAATCCAGAATGATTTTCTCCAGATCACCTACCACTATGTAGGAATTCTCCTTATTCAGTTTCTTGTATCCGAACATAAGATCTGGAGGAAAATTAATAAAATCTATTGTTGTGTCTTCAAAAACTATTCCCTGCCTCCTCCTTGAAGAAACTATCTGTATCCTGTTAACTACCTGATCGGTGACGCCAAGAACGTATAATCCTGAGAGAAACGATATATAAGCAGGTTGCTGAATCTGTGATGCAACAATGAATGGGTCCCTAGTGACCGAGTATTTTCCCCTCTCCACGCTGAAAACTAACTCCTCTTGGATTAACCTCCGTATAACGGAATATACTCCACTGATCTCTAGCTTTGTATATCGTTTTATGTCAATAGGTGAAAAGACAGAAAGGCCACTTCCCTGAAGGAGCCTGAGAAGCTTGTATTTGTTCACTCTATATTGTATCAATAGATGGTATTTATTTATTGTCATCAATTAGGTCAAATTTACCACATTCAAATACAGAAAATAAAATCATGTAAGTTGGTTCTACGAATGCATTGTGAGAGAAAGATGTGGAGGAAAAAGCACATTTCGAGCTATACCTCACAAAAATCGTTTGAGATGAGGATATCCTTCACTTAATCTTATTCCTAGGATCTTTCCAGGGTGATTGTTAATGGTGATACTATTTATATTATATACTGACTGTTATCAGTGTAATGTATTTATACTATCGTTAATTACAATATAGATGGAACAAGAAGAACTACTGTACTTTCTATCTAAAAAATTTGTTATAGATGCATCTGCGAAGGTAGCTTTCAATGTACATTTTTTTCCAAGCAATACTAACCTTAAAGTTGATGCTGTGGTGAAAAACGGAGATGAGACCATATATATTGAAATAAAAAGGCGAATTTCCCTAGAGAGTATTTTCCAGTTTAATGCTTACAAAGATCTTATCAATAGACTGGTAGTGCCTCCGGGAAGTTTTGCCTTTCTCACAGTTTTTGTAGGTAATGATATTATGGATATCGCTAAGAAGCTTGACATTATAATAATTCAACTACCGCCTTCTTCAATAAGAGAAGTAGTAGAAAACAATCCGAGATACACACCTTCAAAGATTACCTCGAGAAGATCATTTGACGTAATTTATGAGATGCTTTCTATTGGTCCGTCGACCATAATGGCTCTTTCGCGAGAATCTGGCGTTTCTTATGGCTGGGCGCATGGAGTTGTAACTAGATTAATGGAAATCGGCATTGTCGAAAGGACATTTGGTCTTTACAAAATTGTAGATATTGACAAATTGCTGGATTCAATTGCGTATGAGAGGCCAATCGGATCCATTACTTCGAGAGAGTATTGGGCTGATTCAAATGATATCCTGAAATTTGCTCGGGATGTATCATCCATTGCCAAGGTAAAAGAAGTGAAGATTGCCTTTATGGGCCCGACAGCTTCCATTTTATACGATCCATATCTTGTGAGGTCAGACACTTTGTATGTGTATGCAGAGCCCAGTCAGATCATTAACCTCACAGAAGACCTCCCTCTGAGGAGGTCCGGAAATTTGAAGATATTGGTATATTTACCTGACAGGGACGTGTTTGCTGATTCCAAGACGGTTGATGGAGTGACCACTACATCAAAAAAACAACTCTTACTTGACCTTGCATCATTCGGGGTCCTTTACCGAGAATCTTTTAAGAGGATGGCGAAAAGAATTGGCATTGAGTAATATAAGCCGAAAAATCATAGAAGAGTCTAGATTGGAATTGATAGATATATTCGATTGGAGCAGAAAAAAATCTGGCTTGACTCATTCGTCAGATATGTGGTTAATAGGGGGTTGGGCTGTGGATGCTTACAATCCATGGTT
>JAJYDZ010000171.1 GCA_021790415.1 Thermoplasmata archaeon
TTTTTACCATTTTTTAATTTTTTCTAATTTCTCAATATTTTTGTAACTTCTAAAAATACATTATTGAATATGTCAAGTCTTTTCATATCACGAAGAACGGCAGCGGGATGAAATTGTGGGAAAATTAAAGTACCATTCCATTCAAATTTTTTGCCTATCATTTCTGAAATATTTCCATATTTGGTCCCAGTTATGAGACTAAGTGCAGTTAAAGATGTGTTGCCCAGCGCGATTATAACCTTAGGTCTTAAAAGTTGTATTTCAGACTTAAGGTATTCATTACAAATTTTCATGCTTTCTCTCTTGGGTTTCTCATTATTAGGTGGCCTGCATTTAACCGAGTTAGTAATGTAAAAGGCATGTTCCGTAATACTCGTATCAGCCAGTGATTTTCTAAGTAAATTTCCACTTCTGCCGGAGAAAGGGATGCCATTTTCATCTTCACTTCTGCCTGGGGCCTCCCCAATAAGAAATACTTCTGGTGCCAATGAACCAATTCCGCAAACAGCATTCTTTCTATTTTCATGGAGGATACATTTTGTGCAGTTCCTAATAATACTATTCATATTTTCTAAGTCGTCATACACCATTTTTCACACTCTTATTCTTAATCCCAGCTGAGAAAAAAGTTCCTATGGATATTAGGATCAAACCTATAATTTCAATTAAACTTAAGAGTTGATTAAGTATCAAAAAGCTGAAAAATACAGATATAGCTGGAACAACAAAGAGGAGTGATGATATTTTGGCAACAGAATAATCCCTGTTAAGGTGGAGGAATACATAATATGCAAAGGCAGTACCTGGAATACCTATCAATGCCGCAAGAGTCAGTGATAATAAGGATGGGTTTACAATTTCGTTCACCTCGCCGGATAAAAGTGCTATGAGGAGTGTAATAGGCAATGCAAAGACAAACTGGTAAAGATTTACTGTCTCCTTGTTCTCAAAAGTTATGAATTTTTTGAAAAAAACAGTGCCAACGCTCCATGAAGTTGCGCCAAGTAGAGCCAGAACTGGTCCATAAAAAGAATTAACTCCCAAATGGTAGGAAAATACGACAAGCATTCCAGTGAATCCCAGGACTATCCCAATAACAATGCTAGATCTCACCTTTTCCTGAAGTAATGATATTGACAAAACAGTTGATATTATGGGATATGTGTAAATAATAACTGAAGTCAGTGGAGCAGACATAAAGTTTTCTGAATAAAACCAAAGTTCCATGAAGAGGACAACGTTGAACAATGACAATACGAAGACCTTTAAAGCCGTTTTTCTGGAAATTCTAAATTCTATCTTATTCCAAAACAGTATTAAGGAAAACCCAGAGGCAAACAATACTCTGAAAAACAGAAGAACGGTTGGAGTCTCATAGGCCAACGCAATCTTGACAAGTGGATAATTTAAGGCCCAGAATGAGGCCATAACTATGAACATCAAAGGATCTAATTTCTTTGACAATAAAGGTTAATCTAACCGGGTTATAGAACATTGTTGAATCTTGTAAAACATTTTAGATCAATGATAAAAATATCAATATAAGATAGTAACAAATTATCATGTAATGATAAATCCAAGAGCCTTTAATAACAAGGAGGGTGTACTTGAATTTTTCCAATCCAAGGGAATTCTTGTTTCACCCGGGGCTCTAGAATCCATAATGGAAAAGGGCATGGGGTCTCTCGTAACGCGCCTTCTATCTCCTGAAATAATCTCCTCTGGATATATTAGTGAGGGCGATGTTATTAAACTCATAAGGGGTGACATTGCACCTGATAAGGAGATTAAGGAAATCAATTTTGACGATATCAGAACAGGCAGCTCAATAGACGACTTCCAGAAATTATTCAGAAGCAGATATGATAAACTTAAGAAAATAATCTTGACGAGCAGCAAAATCCGTTCTGCTTCAGATATTAAGAATGCGAAGAGATCTGGAGGTTATGTTAAAATTGTTGGTATGGTAACTGACATATCCGAAACAAAGAATGGTCATAAGAGATTGATCCTCGAGGATCTGGATGAAAGCATAGAAGCCATCATAATGAAGGATAATCCGGTTAAAAAAGAGTTAATTCTCAATGATGAGGTTATAGGGGTTATGGGTTCAGTATCAACAACAGGAAAGAGCCCTGCTATTTTTGTCAAGGAGATAATCAGACCTGACATTCCCGATCGGGCAATACAAAGTACAGGAAAGGAGCCCATTTATGTTGCCTCCATATCAGATATACACGTTGGAAGTAAGACTTTTCTTAAGGATGGATTCAGAAAAATGATTTCGTGGATTAATTCATCTGACGAGGATGCACAGAGGCTGAAATATCTCATTCTCTCCGGGGATGTTGTTGACGGTATCGGGGTGTATCCGGGTCAGGATAAAGACCTTGAATACCTTAATCCAATAGATCAATATTCGATCCTTTCTGATTATCTGAGAGAAATCCCTGAAGATGTTCATGTCTATGTAATGCCGGGAAACCATGATACTGTAAGGCTGGCCGAACCACAGCCACTATTTTCAAACGCGGTGAGGGGTCTGTTTCCAAAAAATATAAAATTTCTACCAAATCCATATTCACTTACGCTTGAAGACAAGAAAGTGATGATTTATCATGGAATGTCTCTGAATGATATGGTCGAACTTGTACCGGGTGCAAATTTTGAGTCAATTGGCGGTGCCATTGAGGCGATTCTCCAGAGAAGGCATCTTTCTCCGGTATACGGTGGAAAAACGCCCATAATACCATCTGATACAGATTACCATGTAATTGAAGAGGTACCAGATATTTTCATAACAGGCCACATACATTCCCATTACGTGGGCAATTACAAGGGGGTAAGATACGTTAACTCATCAACATGGCAATCGCAGACTGATTATCAGAAAATGATGAATTTTGCCCCTGATCCTTGTATCATGACGATGTTTGATCTCAATTCTGCAAGTATAATCAATAAAAAATTTATCTGATCCAAAAAACCTAAAGGGTTCTAAGGATTATTTCCTGTATCTCCTTTTTGAAAGTTTCCATTATGTCTTTTACCGCTTCATCCTTAATGGATTCTGGTGCAGTTATTAAACCAATCTTGGCAGTTATTTTAGCCATTTTAGCCACAGAATCATACTCCTTTACCTTGGATTCAAAATATTCCTGCATCATTTCGGCTATATCACTCTTGAGTTTTGGATCATCATTGATTTTTCTCCTTATCAGTTCTTTGACAAGGTCTTTGATTATTTCCCTGATTGCCTCCATGAACATGTCTTCAGAGGGCATCGCTTTAAGGAAACCGCGTATGTATTTGTCTATGTCTTCCTGCATAGTTGTCTTAACGAATTGGCATAAATAAAGCTTGACATTCGGAACCTTATTGTTTAAGCAGCACGTTTAAATGGGTTCCCACGCTTATTATAGTGATATTATATGAATCCTGAAAATTTAATGGAAATAGAAAATGTGGCATCGCAAATAGGAATTTCAAGGGATGACCTCGAGCCATATGGAAGGTATATGGCCAAAGTTAATTTTATGAAGTCAGACAACAAACGGCCTAAGGGAAAGCTTGTTCTAGTAACTGCAATGACCCCAACTAAATATGGCGAAGGTAAAACAACTACTGTAATCGGCATATCTCAAGCCCTTCACAGCATGGGTCAAAGGGTAAGCATTTCAATACGTGAACCATCAATGGGACCTTGTTTTGGTGTGAAGGGAGGAGCAACTGGAGGAGGAAAAGCCACCGTGGAGCCATCAGACAGGATTAATCTGCTTTTTACCGGGGATTTCCCTGCAATATCAGCGGCACACAATCTTTTGTCTGCACTTATAAACAATCATATCTTTCATGGAAATCAATTAAAAATCAACCCGGAAAAGATAGTTTTTCCAAGGACAATAGACATGAATGACCGATCATTACGCAATATAATTGTTGGTGTTTCTCAAGGGGAAGGAGGAATTCTTGCCAGAGATAGTTTTGTCATAACTCCAGCATCAGAAATAATGGCAATTGTTGGTTTATCAGAAAGTTATAATGACTTAAAAAAGCGCCTCACCAATATTCTGGTTGGTTATACATTCGACAATAAACCGGTATATTCTGGAGATCTGAAAGCAGAGGGGGCAATGGCTGCAATCCTCGTAGATGCTCTAAAACCTAATCTGGTCCAGGCAAAGGGAGGAGTTCCTGCATTCATTCACACCGGACCATTTGGAAATATTGCCCATGGAACATCCAGTCTTATTGCAGCTAGGGTAGCTCTTGCAACCAGTGATATTGTCTTAACAGAAGCAGGTTTTGGTTCTGATCTCGGTGCAGAAAAATTCATGAATCTAGTGTCAAGGGTAGGAAACATTCCAATAAGCGCAGTTATTATCGTTGCCACAATAAGAGCAATAAAACTTCATGGAGGCAATGACAGGGCTGATGTGGAAGATGTAGATGCAATTAAGATGGGCTTTAACAATCTTCTATTCCATGTGGAAAACATCAGAAAATTTGGTTTTGATCCAATAGTTGCACTGAATCGATTTCCAGATGATACAGAAAAAGAAATTACTGAGGTCGAATCACTTTTGAAGAATAATTCAATTGCATACGGTTTGTCGGAGGTATATGAAAAGGGAGCCGATGGAGGTAAAGAACTGGCCCAGTTATTGATGAACAGATTACCCAAAGATCCAATTTCCGTAAAATACACTTATAATATGGAACAATCACTAACAGAGAAAATAGAGAGCATTGGCAGGGAAATATATGGTGCAAAGAATGTGATTTACACAAAGACAGCACAGAACAATATAAAGAAGATTGAAAAACTTGGTTATGGCCATTTACCAATATGCATGGCAAAAACACAATATTCCATATCTGATGATCCATTGAAACTCAATGCACCTGAAGGATTTTCAATTACGGTTACCTCTGTAGCACTGTCCTCCGGAGCCGGATTTGTCGTAGTTTACCTTGGAAATGTTATGACAATGCCAGGTCTTCCAAAGGAACCTGCATCAGACGGCATGGATATTACGGAAAATGGCATAATTACAGGGCTC
>JAJYDZ010000172.1 GCA_021790415.1 Thermoplasmata archaeon
TGCATAACTATGGAAAATCAATCGTAATAAAGGGAGGAGAGAAGAAGATGGACATAAACACAAAGAAGGTCAAGCTGGTAAAATATGGAAAAGGATTGAGGTTCACTGCCCAATTCCTCCCACCTCTGAAGAAGGTGGGTATACTTGGGGGGAGTTAGATGAACAAGGTGATAGACATACCAGACAGCCATGGCCAGTATGAGAAGGTGGACATTTTCGCCGTTGGTGATATGATAGATAAAGCAATAGTTCATCTTGCGGATGGAAAAGAATTGGGAAAATTAAGTCTTCAGAAAGGTGTATTCCTGTATTTACTATCCCTTTCTACAAAAAGAAATTACGACTTCAAGAAAGTGGCAAATTTAGCAGGATTCGAACCATATAAATTCGGGCCATTTAGCGAATTTCTTGAAGGTGAGCTTGAACAATTAAAAGGATATAAAGAAGTTCAGATATCCGGCACAAATGAAGAAAAGGTAAAGTCATTTCAAGAGTCGTCAGCAAAGTACAAACTTGAGGAAGACGAAATGGAGATATTGGCTAATGTCAAGTTCCTAATTGAGAATCTCACCCCCACCGAACTCGCATTCTATGTCTACTTCAATCCTGCAATAGACGAAGATGTACGGGAATACTTCACCTCAAATTCAGAAATAAAAGAAAAGCTTAAGAACGAACGGATGAAATATGTACGAAGCTTGAAAAATAAAAACATAATTGATGATGAAGCTGCAGACCTGATAATTTATGGCTAATCCGAACATCCGCTTGGTTGACTCTGACGTTATTTCAAATTTATTGATTATGTCTGTTCGAAGCGATGTCTCGGTTAGTTTTATGAAGCCTTCATTTAATTTCCAATTAGTAACTACTCAAGTCGTTATTCAAGAAGTACAGACTTGGATCAACAAGATTCAGCAAACCAATAAGATCAAAGACAATGCAGTTAATGATAATACAGTAAACGAAATAAAACGATCTTGGGTGAACATCAAAGGACTATTCAGTGTTAAAGAAGTAAAGGAGGATCCATCGACATTCAAGAACAGAGGTGAACACTCACTTGTAGATGCTTTGCCTGTTAAGAAAGAAAATTGTAAAGTTGTATCGAATAATGAAGCAGACGTGATAAAATTTTTCAAGAGTAGAAAATTAACTAAGAAATATTATCAACCACCCTTTGAGTTTTATGAAGAAATGGAAAAATTTTGGTTTATTGACTATAAAGACATGATTCGCTTCATCATACTTTCCAATCATGATTTTAGAGTGATTCAAAAAAAGAATTTAGGCAATATTCTGACCAGAGTAAAAATAAGGTAGAATCATGATTGATTGTCTATTTATAGTTAATCGTCTATATAATTATACTCCCATTCAGGAACTTCCTGTTCCGGCTTTTTACAAACGTTTTGCTGCATGATAGCTTCATGAAACTTTCTTGTATTGTGTTCTTCAGATCCATTTCAGAATTTATTGATTCTGTGGACACAATTCTCTTACACTTTTCCATATGAACTCAATGGGATTCAAATCTAGTGAATATGGCGGGAGGAATGTGATTCAGTTCCCCTATTTTCATTAAAAGAAGAATGTCACATTCTCCTTTCTTGAGGGATCCTGAAAATCAGCAACACTGTTGCAGTTGAGAGAGTAGAATCCAGGGATGTTTACCCGTATTTTGACGCATCCTTTGCGATTTCAGGTTTGGCGAAAGCGTACACCTTTACTGTGTTTACTGTGATTTGGAGTGCAGATTCATTAAAGAACCCTGCCTATATTAGATTAACAGGGAATCCTAGGAGGTTTATTCACAAACGCTCGTATACACATCTTTTCAACTTGCAGTAGAAGTGTTTCCCTCCCTCCTCTTCGTATTCGGCAATTTGGCACTGTACGATTTCCAGCTCCTCATAATCGAAAACACATGGAAAAGGGGAAGTCTTGGGACACCGATACATGCCTGTTTCTTATTCTTCCCCTTCTAGATCTCCCTTTCATATTATTCTGGAATTTATGGGTGTTCTTGGCTGCTCTCTCGAATTCCAATTCTTTTCCTTTCTATCCATGTTTTCACTCCTTCAGATTCCTCTCAATCTCCCTTAATTTCTTTAAGATTTCTCTCCCATCTGTTCCTTGCCCTTATCGATGTTAAAATTCCCAGAATACTCAATATAATAACTCCTATGGAAATATACAGTGGATAGATTGGCCCAACCAGGATTGCCTTTCCGGAAAGTATTGTTATCAGTGCAATTAAATAATAGGTCAATAAAGCAATTGCAATTATAAGGAGTGAAATGTTTATTTTGTTCGAAAAAGGTCTCAATTCAATCCCTCTCCAGGAATCTCCTCAATATCATTAAACTTCTCAGCAACCTTCTTTCCATTTTCTGATAATGTAATCATCTTCTTGCTTGGATAACTTCGTGAATCAATCCTGCCCTTTACTAAGTCCATGTCTTTGAGAAGATCCGGGAAAGATCTCCCCTGATGGGTTACTATGCGCGAACCTGGCCATATATTTGAGAGCATGACCTCATCTCTTGAGTCCAGGGGCATTAAACGTCGAATTACGCCTGATTGTGATTCGAAATATTCCACCTTTGACAATATGTGTATAAATTCATGGTAGCATAAATACTATGGGTGCTATTTGCTAAAGCGACAAATACATATGATGACACATTGTATTTCATATCACCAGATAGCTTATGATAGAATTCATGCCATTCTTAAGAGTCTCAGTGCCTGGGCATTGTATGGCGTGAGTTTTATCTCGCCGTTTGATCCCTGTATGACTATGTCGTAATCCCTGAATATTCTCACAGTATCGCCTGGTAGAATGGAAGCTGAAGCCATTGTCTTGAGTAAATCTCTATCCTCGAATGAAATCCTCTGGACCCTGTATGTTCCATCGATTACTAGAGAAGACGGGACATCTCCCATTCTCTGATCAGGATTTGTGGGATTTCCATGCGGACATGTTGCCGGACTGCCAAGTTTCCTGAAAAGAGTTTCAACCCTTTCATCCTTGAAGATATGCTCAAGTTCCATCACAGCAGAGTGTGTCTCTTCCCACGGGACTTCCAGCATGTTATATGCAAATACTTCAGATATTCTGTGCGTCCTCACCAGGGGGATTGCAGCTCTCCTCCCTGCAGGTGTGAAATCAATCTTCTTGCCGTTCTTCCTCACCATGCCATCATCTATAATCTTCTGAATATATTCATGGGCGGTTGGCGGAGATATCTTCAATCTCCGGGAAATATCTATTTCACTTACTGAATCGAAGGACTCGAGAAATTCCCACACAACAAGCAGATAGTCCTCCCTGTTAAGAGTCACGGTTACTGATCTTTGCTTAATAGATAAGGATTCTCGGAATGAATTTTCCTGAAGGATAGACTCAGCGTATCCCATCTAACCGTTTAGAAAAAAAAGATCAATACGTTTTATAGGCATAACTAATCAGTGTTGTGATGTTATATGTTCACGCGCAAAGGAGACAGTGGAAGTACTGACACAGGTGACAGGAGAAGGGTATCAAAGTCGTCTTCACTGGTTGAGGTGGAAGGGACCCTGGATGAAGCGCTCTCAAACATAGGCAATGCAATTGCCCTGTCAAAATGGGAGGATATAAAAAAAGATCTTAGAGTAACACAGGAAGATCTTTTCACTCTTGGTGAGGAAATTACGGCTTCAGGCCATGCACGAAAACTTGACCCGGCTAGAGTGGAATGGCTTGAGGAAAGGGTTGTAAGCTACCGCAAGGAAGTCGGTCCAATAAGGCTTTTTATCGTCCCGGACGGAACACCTCAGTCGACATCGCTGCATATTGCCAGGACCGTGGTGAGAAGACTTGAAAGAATAATTGTCGGGACTAAGGAGGAACTTTCCACTCCGGATCATATAATTGCATATGCCAACAGGCTTTCTTCGCTGTTGTTTATGGTTGCAATACTGTCAAACAAAAGACAGGGTGTTCAGGAAAGGATCTGGGATATCAGAGGAAAGAATGAAGATCACGAGTAACTGTTGCACGTTATTATTTCCATAATATCGCCGAAGACTTCCTTTCGAATGTTCCCAATTCCTCCGAGAAAACGGAAATAAGCACATTAATTAAATCGTCCCTATCTATTTCAATATACCCCATGACAGATGAATCCATTCCACAAGGGTTTATTCTTGAAAACCCCTCAAGAACCTCTTTCCCTATGTTTATTGAGATCCCATGGTAGGAAACCCCATTTTCAATGGCCAGTCCCATGGAGGCAACTTTTTTCTTTTCTTTTCCATTTCCTATCCATATTCCGGGTTCATCACCCACAGAGGCTTCAAAACCAAAAGTAGCAAGCGATTTTATCACAATCCCCTCAAGCTTTACCACAAAACTTCTGACATCAATCTTTCCCTCTTTTTCCCAGATCTTCAGGATAGGGTATATGACCAACTGCCCCGGACCATGGTAGGTGACGTCTCCACCCCTTTCGGTCTTTATCACATCTATGCTGCCATAATTGGATGGATCGTCTCTTCTTCCGGTTGTGTATACCGGTGGATGTTCAAGAAATAAGAGGACATCTGGTATGCTGTTATTGAGCCTTCTGGACACCAGATCCTTCTGAAACTTCAAGCATTCCAGGTAATCTATTTGGCCAAGATCAATTGCGAGGTTTGAAGTGTAACGGTTTTCCATAAACCATCTCCGCAGCCTCTTTTACACCTTCTGAAACAGTGGGATGTGGATGTATGGTCAACCCGATGTCCATGGCCATAAGTCCTGATTCCACTGCAAGACTGATCTCGCTGATAAGTTCAGAGGCATGCGGTGCAACCACAGCACCACCTGTTACGATGCCTTTTGAATCGGTATATATATGGAAGCTTCCAAGCGAATTGTTCATTGTGAGTGACCTGCCATTTGCTGCAGTGGGAAAAGATGTCTCTGATGATGATTTTGTGCCGGTGTATGCCACCTCAGGATCTGTGTATATGACGAATGGCATTGCCCTGTAGTCCACAACAGCATCGACGCCACATATGTTGTCAG
>JAJYDZ010000173.1 GCA_021790415.1 Thermoplasmata archaeon
CATGGAAGCAATTCAGAAGTTCTTCCTATATATACGTCAAGCCTTTTCCCAATGGATCGAATTTAACTTCCTTCACATACCATGGTTTTTCCAGATTCAATGCTTTGGTTAATAATGGGGGGGATTTCCATCTTTATATATCAATTAGATGTTGAAGGAATCCAGATATGGTGATTACCGACTCGAATAGATATGTCCATGAGTCTAGAATAGAGGCGGCATTCCAAACTTTCTCAACTTTTTAACAAGTGGGGTTTCTCCAGTGAACGCATCAATATGCTGACTTATTTTGTCCTCGCGAACGAATTCCGCAATTAGTGTGTTTCCCATCTCTCTTTCAAGTGAGTAGGTAAAGGCCAGAAGGACATCTTCCTTTTTCTCAGCAAAAAATCTCTTTGCTATTGGGCATTCGTAGAAAATTACCCACCAGAACTCCCTATCAAAGTGCATGAGATCAAACGGATAGATACGACAACACAGTGGTCTGTCATCATAGACCGTACATCTGTTCCTAGTATGATCAAAAGCGGAACACCAACCGTCCGAGGTTCTAGAAAGAAAATCTGTTCCATTTGTCGTGGAAGAAATCTTCAAATTATGCTGTTTAAGTTTTTCCTTCTCGTTATCAAGCAGGTAAACCAAGCCAACGTTCTTTTCGCATAAATTACAGGTATTACATTCTTCCTGAGATGACAGGAATTCTGCAATCTTGTATACACCCTGTAGTTTTTTATTTAGTGACACATCAACACTCTTGAAGATAGCTTTTCAGCACAGCGACTACTTTCTGGGCTTCGTCTGAATACGTCTTTGATACTAACCACATGTAGTGGAAATTAGGGAGAAATATTTTATTGTATTCATAGCTATATTCATTATCCATTTTGCCGATCTGTCCATTTCTGCTTGAATGCAGGAACTTTGGGTTAAGCCATGGGTTTCCGTCCGGGTAATCGCTCCAGAATCCTGAGTCAAAAAGGAGTATAAATCCAGATGAATAATCATAGTTAGACTTAACTTCTTTCAACTCGTTTCTGAGTTCCATGAGGCGGCCTGGAGACATCTTTCCTCTTGAAAATCTGTAGACATGACTGAAAGGAGCTGAATTCCAGAGATCATTGGAGTATCTGACTGCGTCTGAAGATCCAGAATTCCTGAGGTACGCGAAGAGCTCTGTGTCGTCCATCAGAGACATTTTCAGCGTCTCACTTTCCACGTTAGAGCCATTTATGTTTTGTAGGTGAGACTTTACGGAACCCAGAATCATTCCATTGTATGCTATGACCTCGCTGTTATGCAGGACCAAAGCATTTAGCTGTTTCTTATTAAACAGGATATTCTCACAGTGAGGTATGCCGTCACGGCTGATGATCCATTTGTAATCCTTCTCCTCGCTGCTGATATAAAGAGATAGATTACCGAGCAGGGAATTTACATTCACCGAGGCCTGCCTGATTCCAGTGAAATATGAATCCCTCAAAAGGGCATCTATGTTATTTAGATCTATGGTCCCGTTCAACAGATCCCATGCTATTCTAACTCCAAGGCTTGAATATTGGGAAGCTTTCTTTCTATCTACAATAGAGGAAATCTTGTTAACATCAATCCCTGACAGGTTCTCATCCTCGAAGATCCGGTTTACAGTTCCTATATCCATGCCGAATTTGTTACTAGCCATAGAATTCCATTGTTTAGATATTTCTGTATCTTTCACTATCAGCTGATAGGAATGATCAGTGAACGTGTCTAGAAGATGATCATCATTTTCAGATAGCAAGAAAGAGAACGGTACCGGGGGTTGGCCTATGGAGTTAATAAGTGATGCGGTTACAAATTCTGCGTAAAGTGAATGGTCGAGAAGCCATCGCTTTAGAGAAACTGCATGTTTATCGTGTTCGTATACCTTGATTCTCTCGCTTGCTATGTGGGTAAGCCACCACGTGCCAATTGCATGTGAATATGTTGTATGCGTTGCAGACGGAAAGGATAGCCAGGCGAGACCATTTTGACGTAGATGTTTGATGCGCAGAAAATCAGCCGAACTGAGAACCTTGTCAGATCTTGGAAGGGTTATCCCTTTTAAGTACTCGCTGTCGAACTCGTCTAAATATCCTGACGGTGGGTTAATCCTTTCTCCGAAGAGAATAGATTGATATATGGGGTCAGGAAAACCCTCATTGGTACCTTTCAGATTGTCTCATCCCCGAGTCCTGTCGGCAAGGTTAAATGTTTCTACCAACCATTTTCCGATATTGAGGTAAGGCTTCTTTTCCTCTAGGGGAACATTTTGATCGATAGAAATCACGGATTCCTCAAGCGCAAGTCTTGGATTATAAGGTACCACTTCTCCAAACCTCAGACCCCTACCTAGAATTACTTCGCCTAACCTATGGGCAAGCTGATCAATGATGACATCAGAATCAGCAACATTGGGAAATTGAGACAGAACGACGTGATAAACTGGTTGGTACCTTAACTGTCTCAGTGCGCTGAACAGCAGTCCTACCCCCTCCACATTCTGACGGTTTGATCTTAAAACAACGATAGCTGCATTTGCAAGGTTCTGGTAAGGTTGAAGTGAGAAATCAGTAAATCCAGCTTTCAGATCAATCATGATGAAATGCGGATTATACGATTCTGATATCTCTTCCACTATTTCGTGAAGTTTCTGTAATATCTCTATCTGGTTCTGATGTATCTCCGTCAATTGATTTATGACCGAAATTGCTGGTATTAGGTATAACTTTCCAGGTTCTTCAATGGCAAAATCCTGGCTTATGTCCATAACAATCTGGTCAAGTGGAGGCGGGTTGTTTGCGGTCAGATAATCAAGGATGTTTAGCCCGATGCGTTCTTTGTTCACGTGAAAAACCTGATGAAGCCCACCGGCCTCAAGGTCAAAATCAATGCAAACAACTCTGTAACCTAATCCTGCGAGATATGCGGAGACGTTTGCCAACAATACGGATCTTCCCGACCCTCCTTTAAATGAATGGAAAGTGATGGTATTTGCCATTTTCCCCTCACTCTCCTATTCTCTTAACTATCTGGGATACTACCTGATCTAAAACCTCCTTGGATGTGAGCGCTTCCTGAATTATTGCTCCTAACATGGTTTCCTTTATGACGAAGTTCTTTATGATCCCGCCTTTCGCGTAATTAATGATTCCTATCATGGCATCCATAGTGTCACATATGAAGGGGTATCCATCATCCCACATCTTAGTTGGGTCATCTATCCAGTCACTCATCAACCCATCTAAAACGATTTTGCCGACCCTTTCAAGCTCAGTATCAAAAGCTTCTGGAGTTTTATTCTTTATTAGTGTCAGTGGTGTAAGAAATCCGCCTACATATCCTCTGTCATTATACAGTATCATTCTCTTGGAGAAAGGATCCGGAACAGTATAGTAAAAATCACTCTGTTTTGAGGCCATGTCATTAATGTTCTTTATGTCCCTGAAGACATATTTCAGAGAATCCAGACAATGTTTTTGCGTATTCAGGTTCACCTGCGCCCCACTGAGTGAATATATTATTTCGGTTGCGTACATGGATGAGAACACCGGAAAATTCATTCTTCTGGCATCATCCATCCAGAAATAAGGCGATTGAGGATCTGACTGTCCATCGGTCCATCTAAGAACCTGCTGCAGTAGTTTTTTAATTTTCTCCCTTTTATCGGATCCGATTCGATCTGCTAACTTTTCTGTATTAATGGCTTTCAGTAGGGCCAGACTTGCGTATCTCGTGAAGAAAAGATTTGCAGATTCCTTGTATGCTGCAGCGTTCTCTCCTCCTATGTTGTTTACATTCAGGTTTGTCCATCTTGCTCCCTTGCCGTCTTCTATTGCAGATGCAATCAGAAAATCCACCGACTCGATGGCTGTATCCATAATCTGTTCCCTTATCTCGTTCAAGAAGTTTCGATCTTTCTTTAGGGTCAGTTCGTATTCTGCCAGTTCCAGGGCGTTGCACATCAGTCTCAGGATGCCGGCAGCAGAGTCCACATAGTCATAATCGCTGTCCTGAAAAGGATACGGAGAGGCACTGAAACCAAGATATCTATCAATTCCGGTTTTCACCTTTTCGTCAGCGTCATATTCACGCTTAAGACACTTTCTCTCATTCAGAATCTGAACCAGTAACTGCTGATACTCTGGAAGTTCAAGAGGAGGATCAACAAAATCCGTTCTAGCCTTGAGGAACGGCTCAATCAACACATTAAGAGCATCCACATCCTTCAGTAAGCCGAATTCGTTCTCAAAATCCTTGAATGATCTATACACAGCATCCTTATTATCTTTGCATGGCTTGGAGCCTTTCGGTCTCTCCATGTAAAAGGACTGCTTCATGCCACGCCATGCTTCAATTATGGTTCTTGTGTATTCACTTCCTACTTTGCTCATATAAGACATTACAAGTTAGAAAGATATAAAATTTATCCAGAGTATGTTCAATTGTTTCGCACCGATGTCAAAGTGGTTGATCTAAGTTAAGAGATGGGCTATTCTATTATGACCGATTTTTGTAAAGCACATAATAAACTACAAAGGCGATGAAAACAACGAGAATAGAAAGGCTTAACACTCTCTGAATGCCACCGAACAGCGTGGCAATTGTATCCAGGAAAGAAACAACTACTACAGCTATGGTAAGGATGCTAAGGGATTTTGAGACACCCGTATCGTGCCGTCTGTTTTCATTCTCCTTGAGAGTCTTTATCCTGTCTCTAAGTTTTATAAAATCGCTATTTAAGAATGACATTTCCCTTATTCTAGCAATAACGTTCCTGTATCCTGAGTTTTTCAACACAAAGTCATAGTACTCATCATAATCCAGAACGAGTTCATTTTCAATTGCTCCTATATCCTGATGCCTTAGTTTCTCTGATATACTGACTTTGTCAAAGTAATATAGCAGAATGCTACTGAGAATGCTAATATTTACAAGCATGCCGAGAATGTAATAGAACATACCTTCATAAGATACGAAACGATTCAGTGTGAAAGGTCCCGATACGACGTCCTCAAAATCCACAGAAAGTTC
>JAJYDZ010000174.1 GCA_021790415.1 Thermoplasmata archaeon
TTAACTCTGAACTCCCGCTGGATTATTATCTCACTCTCTTTAATACGCTTCACGAAAAATTTCCGGACCTTGGGATTCATGGACTTTCAACTTCCGAATTATCATTCATTTCAAAGAAAGAAAAAATGAGCATACCTGAACTTTTATCAAAACTAAGGGAAGCTGGTTTGGAGACAATTCCAGGAGCAGGTGCTGAGATTTTTTCTGATGAAGTAAGAAAAATACTCAGAAGGCCCATTGGAAGCGGCAAAGAATGGTTGTCCATAATGGAGGAAGCCCACAAATTGGGGATAAGGACAAGCGCAACCATGATGTTTGGACATGTTGAAGAGAGTAGACATAAAGCTGAACATTTATTATCACTGCTGGAACTGCAGAAGAAGTATCACGGTTTCATGTCGTTCACTCCGTGGAACTTTGAGCCGGGCAATACACAACTGGAAAGAGAGAATTTGGTCAAATACAGAGCTGGTGGGGAGGAAGTTCTGAGGAATATTGCCATTGCAAGAATAGTATTCAACAAGCATTTACCCATAATTCAGTCCTCATGGCTTACCAATGGGGTCCAAATGGGGCAAATGGCCATTATGTACGGGGCAAATGACTGGGGCGGCACAATCTACGATGAGAAAGTCATCCCCGCAACAGGAAAAATAGTTGGAAATCTCAGGAAGGAGATAATCATAGAGAGTGTGAAGCAGATAGGAATGATCCCTGTGGAGAGAGATAATATGTACAGGGCTATCAGGAATTATAACTAATGAATGATAACAACCTTCGCAATATAATAAAGAACACCGCTGAAGATTTCATTGTCGATGAGATTCCAATAGATTTTCAAAGAAAGCCTGATGGTAAATATACCATAATTAAGGTGAAACTGACCAATTGGGATACAAACAGGTTTGTATCTGTGCTGGCAAGATCGCTGAGAATCAGCAGGAAGAGAATTACCTTTGCTGGAACCAAGGATAAAAAGGGTGTAACTACTCAATATTTTTGCATAAATGGCACCTATTCAAATGAACTGGAAACTCTGAAAGACTGTGAGATTTTGGAGGTCTTCAGAACGGACAACATGCTCCGTATGGGAGAATTGAAAGGAAATAAATTTTCAATTCGTCTGAACTCAGATCAAGTCGATGATAATGTCATCGAAAACGAAAACAGATTCATAGTTTCTAGTGGAGGATATTGGAACCTGTATGGAGAACAGCGATTTGGAGCAACCCGCAGTAACACGCATAAGATTGGAGAGCAGATAATCAGAGGAAATTTTGAAGCCGCGGCAAAGCTATATCTTTATGATCCAGAATTCGACAGTGATGGATATCGCGTTGAACTCTCAAATAGTTGGGATTATAAAGCCGCACTGGACTATTATCCAGAATTTCTAGGTTTTGAAAGGGCAATCCTCTCTCATCTGGCTTCCGGTGGAGGCTATGAGGATTCACTAGATGTGCTTCCGAAAACCCTTGAAATAATGTTTGTACATGCATTTCAGTCCATGCTGTTTAACAGAATGCTCAAAAAAAGGAAAGAGTATTCAAATTCACCAAAAGCCATATTTGTTGGAGACTTTGTTCATAAGACAGATGAATATTTCAATATTATTGGAGAACAGATTGAAGTCACTTCATTCAATTTTGAGAAAATTTCAAAATTATCCATGGAAAACAAAATAATTGCAGTTATGCCTCTCGTGGGTTATGAAACCGTTTTACAGAAGGGAATTCCGGGAGAAATAATTGAGAAAACACTTGAAGAATCCAATGTCCATAGAGAAATGTTTAGGATACATAAAAATGAGAAGCTCTCCTCTTCTGGAAATTACAGAGGAGTTGGATTTGTTCCACGGGATTTCTCCTGCGTAAATAAATGGCTTAATTTCTCTCTTGGAAAAGGCATGTATGCCACAACATTAATAGGACAAATTTTTGAAAATATTAAAAAAAAGGGACAGGTTTTGTGAGTTTAAATTAAACCCACTTTTTGGAGTTCTTTCTTAACCTTGATTACAGCCTGCTCTATTTCACTTTCTTCCTTTGCTCCTGTACAAACCACTTTACCAGATCCGAAGAGAAGTAAAACCACCTTGGGTTCTTCCACCCTGTAAACTAATCCGGGGAATTGTTCTGGCTCATATTCAACGTTTTCAAGACCAAGTGACATGGCAATATCAGTAAGGTTAAGATCAGCTTCAAGATCATATACAGCAACTATGTTTTGAACCACAATATCCGGGTTATCGTATACTTCTATTCCGGCCTTTTTGAGTCTTCCTATTATGGTCTGTATTGTTAACTTTACATTGGCAAGGTTTTTTGCACCAGTACAATTTACCTTCCCACTTCTAAATATCAAAACTGCTGTCTTCGGTTCTGTTAATCTGTATATAAGTCCTGGGAATTGTTCGGGTTCATACTCTGAACCTTCAAGAGCCATTGCGATCTGACTCAAATCCAAATGTTCAGCAAGTGATGTTGACGCTACAATGTTTTCAATATTGATTTTCTCTCTCTCACTCATATAAATCTATCTGTTATTTATATACAGTATATAAACCCATTATAATTGTTTAAAAGTTATAATAATTGAGTTTTCTTGATTACATGTTCAATGAAGCTCTAGCCTCTTCTGACATCTTGCTCGGATTCCATGGCGGCTCCCAGACGAGTTCCACGTCAGCCATTTCTACGCCCGGCATATTTTCCACAACTTTCTGAACCTCCGCAAGGATCCATGGGGTGACTGGGCATGTTGGTGCGGTCATTGTCATTTTTAAAAGTACCTTATCGTTGTTAATATCCACTTCGTAAATCAATCCTAGATTGACTATGTCCATCCCTATTTCAGGATCTTCCACAACCTTAAGTTCTTCCAGGATTTCTTCTTTGGTTACCATATTTGTTCACTATATGATTTCAATTAGAAATATTAATGCTTATTATCTTTAGCTGTGACAAATTTGAATGTTTTATGAGATTAGTTCTTATTCAATATTGAACATCTGATTTTTCAATTCCGTTTGAGCAAGATTTTTGAAAGAGAGAATGCTTGCATCGATTGAATCTTTAATAGAATTCCCGATCCATTTCTCTTCTTTTACATACCTCTCTATTACAGATATATCATACATATCGATTCCTGCCAATTCCTTTAAAGATGGTTCAAATTCCGATGAAGAACTCTCCCCGAAATGTATTCTTCCAAGCTTATCCACGATCACTGAACACATAGATATTAGGAACAAACCCTTTGTGGATACTATCTTGATTCCATGACATAAGCCGATTGAAAAATCATCATCTTCCAAAACTTCGGTTGCCTCCATGGTAGCAATATGATAATTATCCGGAAAAAATGCAATTGAAAATTTATCCTTAACAGTTTTTCTCAACTGGATGTCAATTTCACCAAAGGTCTCTTTGAGATAGTCTTTGGCTTCTCCAAGATAGGGTTCCCATATTTTATTTATTGAAACTCGTATCTTTCTTTTTAGATTTCCGTGTTCATCGATTTCTCCGTTTATTATTCTTCTTGAGCTTATCGGCAGCAGATCCTTTGCCAGCATAAGTGGAACGGTTACAATTGTTAGCTCTTTGAGACCATTCTTCGACCGCTTTTCATTTATTCTCTTTGCTGCACCTTCGGTTTCCTCTGATACAACTATGTGAGTATAGCTTTCCTCCTTGGCAGAATCCCCTTCCGTTGATATCAGTGGTCTTATTGTAAAATCTGAGGATTTCTGATTTAAGTATTCTTCCAAGACCTTCATTCTCTTCTCGTAAGAGACAATCTCATATGGTTTGCTCTTGCTTATAAAAGAAGTATCGGTAAGGCCGATAACTATTGGTATTCCTAAACCTATGGCGGCATCGAGCAGAGCCTTATGACCATCGTGCAATATTGTAAATGTTCCTGCCACTATTACTTTCATTTTTCACTGTTTTACGAATGTTTTCCTTAATCTTCTTATTCCCTCTGCAAGCTGGTCATCGTCTCCATATGTGAAATTGAGACGCATGCTTCTTTTCTGAGCGCCTTTGGTAGTGAACGCCTGTCCGCTAATATACGCAACTCCGTTCTTGATGGCTTCCCCGATCATCTGCTTTGTATCCACATTTTGGGATACTGTGAGCCAGACGAACATACCTCCCTCAGGTTTTGACCATATTGATCCATCATTGAATTCACTTTCCAGTGCATTTACCATTATATCTCTCTTCTTTCTGTACATATCTATGTTGAGTGCTACCTGTTTATAGATGGCACCACGTTTGATATATTCATAGGCAACATATTGAGAGAATGTGTTCGTCGCGAGATCGAGGGCTTGCTTCATGAGATTGAACTTTGATATTACCTCAGTTGGTGCAATTGTATAACCGAGCCTCAATCCCGGTGTCATTACCTTTGAAAATGTGCCGAGATAGAGAACGTCTTCCCCTCCCTTGAGGCTTCTCATGGCAGGTACATGATTTCCATAATATCTCAATTCCCCATATGGATTATCTTCTATGAGAGGAATATTATAACTTCTGGATATTTCTATGAGATGTTTTCTCCTCTCCAGAGGCATTGTATAGCCCGTAGGATTCTGAAATGTTGGTATTGTATAGATAAAGGAAGGTTTTCTACCTTCCTTCATAAGCTGCTTTATCCTTTCCTCAAGAAGTTCGGTCTTCATTCCCATGGAATCCATTTCTATTCCTTCCATTTTAAGACCGTTTGCACTGAATGCAGAAATTGCCCCAACATATGTTGGCTCTTCTGTAATAATCGTGTCACCCGGGTTTGCCAGTACTTTTCCAAGTTCGTATAACCCCTGCTGAGAGCCTGAATTTAATATAACATTTTCAGGCAGGCATTTAATCCCCTGCGTTTTTTCAAGATATCCAGGGAGAATATCCAGTGTTTCCTGAACACCCAGAGTGTTTGCATATTGAAAAACCTGCGCAGACCTTGTTTCTATAAGGTCATTCATAATATTTTTCAATACATCCGAAGGAAACGTCTTTGGATTTGGCATTCCTCCTC
>JAJYDZ010000175.1 GCA_021790415.1 Thermoplasmata archaeon
ATAAGCAACGCCCTCTTCAGGCATGTCCCCTGAAACTATACCAGTTCTCACATTATTCCTATCATGAACCCATTTCCACCAGTCTGAATTTTCGTCTGTTTCACTCAGTCCCATTTCAGATTGAAAGCCCGAGAGGGAAAAACCAAATAAAAAACTCTTGCTGAACATTGAATTGTCATTAACATAGAAAATAAAACTATTTGTAAATACTACCAGCAATGATTTATTATTTCAATTGTTCTTTCATTTTTTTATTAATTAATAGATGGATAAGAATCCTCAATCTTGAATTTCAAGGAGATTAAAAACTCCTTCCTTATAAATCAATTCATATGAAGAAAGCTTCCACTTTAGCTTCATTTTTTTTGCGCCGGGATTTCCAAATTCTGAACCAAGTTCCATTCCCATTAAATATTTTTTTTCCATGGGTTGATCCATCTTATCTCTGGACTCCACTAAAAAGCTGGAGAGTGGAATCTCAAGATCGATTTTTTCTTTTTGCCACATTGGGTCAATTATATAGCTAATGGTTAGCCATCTTCCACCCCTACCTATCCATTGTGAGAATTTAATATCCTCTTCACTTCCATTTATTTTGCATTTTAAAACCACTTCTCCAGTATACTTCCCAATTGGTTTCTGTTCATTTCTGTAGAGCCATATCATTATCTCACAATCATGTTCCTCAGGATGATCATGTTTATTTATGTCTCTCCTAATCCAGAAGTCGTATGATACATTAAATGGTAGTTCAGGAGGTTCATGAGATATAATTTGAAAAGCAGTCTTCAATTTTATATTAAGTTTTAAAGCCTCATCAAGCTCTATTGGAAAATCAATAATTTTCTTCAAATCGTCATTGAATCTGTCGCCCATCAGATTGCATCCCAATGCAACTTCTGGATACGCGAAAATTGTTCTCTGCTTCAATTCAATATCCTTTATGTTAATAGATGAAAGGAGTTCTGAGTCTTTTAATGAGAGATTTATAACCCCGTTAATGCTTGTAGCATTCCATACATTGGTTTGAATAATACAATATTTAAGGGTATCTGACTGATTAAGTTTGGTCCCATCTGCACTGATGTCAATTTTTCTAGGTCCCATAGTTTTAAAATGCTCCTATTATTATTAGGACTTCTCTTTTACTACTTTTAGTAATAGCTTTGTGGCTTATATTAAGATTGAATCCATATTCAGTTCTATCATCCTTACATCCTCAAGTTTTCCGTTCTTTCCTCCGACTGTATAATCCCTATCTGGAGTTGAAAGAATAAATGATTGTTTTACCCCCTGTATCCTCACGGTGCTCTTAATTTCACCTTTCATATCTACTTCCTTCAAGCTGTATATTCCTTTTAGGGTTGCATTAATCCTCTTTCTCTTTTCTAAGATATTGTCTATAGCCTCGCAGGCTAGCCATGAGGTTGAAATCTTCAATTTCCTAAATTGACTGAAATCTGTCTCATATTTAGATGGAATCCAGTTCATGTAGTAAAAATAATAACCCATAATATCCACCAGCTCATCTTCCTGGATAAAAACTGAATAATCAGAGCCTTCTGTTATGGACTTTGCATTTAGGAATGAAAGTTTTCGGTCCACTATTACAATTTCAGCCGGGGTAACGTCTCGTGTTCTGACAACACCAATTTCTGACATAAGTTTTATTACACTGCTTCCTACGTTATTTCCCAGAACAGAGCATATTGTAACACCATTATTGTATGCCTTCCTCATTACAGGGAGAAGATATCTGATTCTCGTTTCAGGAAGAGAAAGGATAATCTCAGTTTTTGCTGCCTCTATTGATTCTTCTAGTTTTGTCTCTATTCTAGAATCATTCTCTATAAACCAGACATTCGGAGATTTTGCGGGTATCTTCTTCTTATTTATCTTGATGAATGTATCTAGCTGGTTCACATACTTCTCCATATTTATAAGTTCTTCCTTGAATGCATCCGCAGGCATCACTGCTTCATACGTTTTTTTAAGGCTTGAATTGATTAGTATGAGACCCCTTTTTTGAAGTTTTCCAAGTATATCGTACATTCTGGGTTGTGGAATGCCCGTTTCTTTAATTATCTCCGTTGCTTTCATTGGACCATTCATAAGTAGGCATGAGTATGCTTTTATCTCATAATTTGAAAGGTGAAATTTCTCAAGGTCATTGAAAAGGTCATAATCCATTATATTCATAACATTAGTAATTAGTATTTATAAATTGTTTTAGTATTATTTCTATTGTAAATAGGCAGAATAACTTTTGAGTCATTTTCCATTATTATAAGATAATTCTAAACGTAATATTTGAATAAACTCAGACACCATTCAGTCTTAAACTAAGGTTATTAATTGTGTAGAAATACAGATAATTTCTATTTTAACTTTGCTGTATGAAGGATCTTAAACGAATTAAAATACTATACACAAACATAAAATAATGATAATTCACAGAATAATTGATCGTGACTTATTTCCACAATAAGGAAAAATTTTAGAAAAATTATTGGAGGTACTGAAGTTAAATGATGGTATAAATGACAGGAAAGCACAACTTCTATGGGTTATTATGATAATAAGAAATCGGAGAAATTAAAATGAGGAAATTAACCATCTGCACCATTGGTTCATTATCTCTTTTTAATGAGAGCGGGGATATAACCTATAACAGATATGGCGAAGAATGGCAAAGTCGCCATGGCATCATAAAGTGAGAAATAATCAGCTACGATAAGAATACTGGTAAGTGAAAGAACACGTCCTGCAACAAGGTAGTACTCTCTGTTGATCCAGAAGTGTCTTGTTCTCTTGAACCCATCTAGGAATTGCATAAATTCACTCACACCAAGATTTGAAAGAGGTGTTATAAAAAATAATATCACAGAAGAGGCAAAGAAAATCAGTATTAGAGAATAGTTGAATCTGATTATGTATATAAATGAAGATAATATCACCAGAATTATGGCATATGGCACATAATCTTTTATCTTTCTTTTCATATACGGGGCCAGTATATTGGCAATGAAGCCAATAAATGCAGTAACAGTTCCGTATGCACCCGTGATGACATAGTTTCCTGTTACATAGAAAACATAAACAGGGATAAGTGTACTCATAACCATTCCAAGAATAGAAGAGGCGAAAAATAATAGCCTGAACTTTCCGTAATTCTGCTCTCTAATTATGGTGTTGCTGATGTGAAACTGCCCTCCCTTTTCACCACTCGATCTTACTAATAGGGAAACTATGCCTGATACAACAAGAAGTAGTGAAGCTAGAAGAAAATCATTAAAATATCTACCTATTCCAGTTGATATAGAATAGGCGATTAGTAACCCTGCAATGGAAGGTGCAATAAGTGAAGTCAGGCTAGACAGTGCAGAATTTATGGATAGAAAGTTGAACCTCTTTATGGATCTTGATATTGCCAGCGTAAATGTGGCGTTTCCTGTCCAGAATATACCGGAGGAAACACCATAGAGAAGGCCGAAGTATATGGCATTTCCAGAAAAAAAAGGAGAAATAAACAGACTTGCAATCACAATTGCTTTTAGAAATGCACCCAGAGAATAAAGAAACCTTGCACTTACGTATGCAATGAGATACGTTCCCAGGAGAAAAAATACGGTCTGAGAAATTTGTAACGAAATTTGAAAATAGATTACCTCACTAATATTACTTGAAGCAAAAAACAGGACATTTATAAATATGCTAAATAAACCGTTAGAAAATGAAAAGAATCCGAAAGAAATGTAATACTTTAAAGGATCAAAGTGGTACTGCTTCAAATTGTTATTTTCTTCCATTAAAGATTATCTCTTCAGATCTTATTTCTCACAAAGATATTAGGATTATTTTATACTATCTATTATAGTCAGAATTTGGCAAATCTCAACTTAAAAATAACATTAGAGCATTGTATTAACATGAATATATTGCTACTGGGAGGAAATGGTTTTGGTTTTGTTCACGCAGAGAGCTACAGGAAACTTGGGTACGATTTTTCAGTGTTTTCAAGAAATGAGGAAGTTTTGAAAAGATACAGAGACGAATTTCATGTTAAGAATACGTATAATGATCTCAACGAGGCAATGAATTCTTCTCATGACGTAATTGATATGGTAATGCCACATTATATGCACAGAGATCTGGCTGTGAGAGCCATGAAGGAAGGCAAAAATGTACTGATAGAGAAACCTATTGCAGGCACCCTCGACGAAGCAAGAGAGATGATAAAAGTGTCCAAAGAAAACAGTGTAAAATTCATGGTAGCAGAACAGTATCATTTTGACTCCTCACTAATTCATTCAATGGAATACGAGAAAAAAGGGATGATTGGAAGAGTACACACAATCATAGTAAGAAGTCAAAACCAGTTCAACAACCAGGGATGGAGAACTAATGCAAAGATGATGGGTGGTGGTGCGCTAATAGATGGAGGAATACACTTCATTGAAGCATTGCTGGATCTGGGTGGAGAGTATGAAGAGATAATTTCAAGGGTGTATAAGGGAAAGTCATCTATAGAGGGAGAGGATAACACTGTTTCTCTTATCAAATTCAGATCAGGTGCCACAGGAATTTTCTACTATTCATGGAACTATATTTCTTCCCCTGAGGTTCCATCATTTGAGGTAATAGGAACTGAGGGGAGCATATATGAATTCAGGGGTACGAGGGAACCTGGTCAACCAAGAACTGCTTTCGGTATGCCTGTACTCAATGGAAAGATACAGAAAATTAAGGAGGTTGATGTTTTCGATGCAGAAATATCTGGGTTCCTGACAGCTATTGAAAGAGACGAGGAAGTTCCATATTCCCCTGAACTGGCATACAGAAATCTAAGTACAGTTCTTGAAATGTATAGAAATTCAAGATAGTAAGTTTAAGTGCAAATAAAATATTGAAATTTTATTTTTCCAGAATATTACACACTGAATCTTGATGGAGAGAAGAGATCAAATTCTTCAGGTATTTTCCCCCCATCAATCAGTATGGAAGCCAGCTTTCCCATTTCAC
>JAJYDZ010000176.1 GCA_021790415.1 Thermoplasmata archaeon
ATAGCTGATTATATTAGAAGGATGGGTCCATTTGAGCCACACAGACTCCCCGAAGAGGATATGGAATATACCACAATGCCGAAAGTTATGGAAAAACTTAAGGGAAGATTCCAAGATATGGAGGGCCAACCAGGCAACAAGAACAAGGGCAAAAAGCATGAGGCAATCCTTGATGTGGAGTGACCCCCACATAACCCTACTTTATTTTAGAAGTTTTAACAAATGAATGGAAAACAGCCCTCCTGGGATCAATATTTTATGAGAATGGCTTTCTTAGCCGCATCCCGATCCAATTGCATAAGGAGAAAAGTTGGTGCGGTTTTAGTTCGTGATAGGAATATATTGGCGACTGGATATAACGGCCCGCCAAGTAATACGGCTCATTGCGATGTTGTAGGTTGTATTAGAGATGATATGAACATCCCTTCGGGTGAAAGACATGAACTTTGTAGAGGATTACACGCAGAACAAAATGCCATAATTCAGGCTGCTGTCCATGGCGTGAGTATTAGAGATTCGGTAATTTATACAACTACGCATCCGTGTGTAGTATGTTCGAAAATGTTAATGAATGCCAAAATAGTTGAGATCGTTTATGCGGAAGGATATCCTGATGAGTTATCAGAACTCATGCTCATGGAAAGTGATATTAAGAAGAGACGTTTCACCATCTCTGATGAGGAGATCCAACAAATGATTGGAGCACAGTTTTCAAAAGTGAGTGGAGAAGATTGAATTGACTTCATTCATAACCGGCATCCTGGATGTCATTATTACGGATATTATTCTTATAATTCAAACGATTGGGTATCCAGGAATTTTCTTTCTAATGCTTCTTGAAGGTTTATTGCTCCCAGTCCCATCAGAAGTAGTAATGGCTTTTGGGGGGTATCTGGCACTTACAGGAGGGCTCCCTTCGTTTGGTCCAATACCTGCATACATTCTTGTGATAACAGCAGGAACCCTTGGAAATCTTGTCGGATCGTCTATGGCATACGCAATTGGGTATTATGGTGGAGAACCTGGTATTTTAAAATTCGGCAAATACGTTGGGCTGGATGAAAATTCAATAAGAATCACCCATAGATGGTTCATGAAATATGGAAAAATTTCAGTATTCCTTACCAGGATGACCCCAATTTTTAGGACGTTTATTTCTATTCCCGCGGGCATTGCAAAGATGAAATACTCGACTTTTGCAATATATACCCTCGTGGGAACGATAATTTGGGATAGTATACTTGTTTATCTCGGGTTTATTTTTGGTTCAAGCTGGAAAAATATTCTGGGCGCCTTCAACGATTACACATACATTGGTATAGCCACGTTTTTCATAGTTCTAATATATTTGTACTATAGACACAAAGAAGGAAAAAAGCAAAAAGCCGTAAATTCTTAATTGAGATAATACCAATTTTAATAATGTTTTTTAGTGTCAATAGAGGCATTTAGAGATTGCAGTTGCAAGATGGTGTAAACAATAAGGCAAGGAGAATAAGATTAATTAATCGTAAGCCATAACGGAACGATGGACAGCAAGATAAAGATTATAGAGAAGGATAAAAACTCCATTACCTTCGAAGTTCTAAACTATGATAACACATTATTGAGACCTCTTGTAGAGGAATTACTTAAGGACGAGCAGGTTGAGGAATCAAAATATTATATCAAACATCCAGTGATAGACAATCCAAGAATATATGTTAAGGTCAAATCTGGAAAACCACAGGCTGCTGTTAAGCGTTCAATAGCCAGATTAAGCAAGATTTTTGATGGCTTATCTTCAGATCTTTCAAAGGAATTCAAAAGGATAGAAGAAAGTGAAAAAAAGTCCAAATGAGATTACTTTAATTGTTGAATATCAGATAGGATTCTCTAATTTTTTCTTTAGAGAGATAGAATCACTTCATCGTAACGATAGTAATACCAAATATGAGAAGCTATTTGATGGTGTTATCTTAATAGATTCTAACCCAAAAACACTGGAAAAATCAAGTTTTGTCAAGAGAATTACAGAAGTGGTAAAAACATTCTCCAGTTTTCATGAACTGCAACATTTGGATGCTTCCTTTGGACAATTTTATGTAAGGATAAGAGATTCATCGGACTGCCATTCTACTCAAGACGAAAAGATTCTCGGAGAAAAGCTGGGAGCGAGAGGGCGTGTCAATTTTAAAAACCCGGATAACATATTCATTGCATATCACGGGAAAAAACTCTGGTATTTAGGGAGACAGATTTACCAATCTAATCAAGAAAAACTACAGAATAGGAAAGCTGGTATGAGACCATTCTTTTCTCCTACATCAATGGATCCTCGATTTGCGAGATTTTGCATAAATGTTGCAGAGGTCCAAGATGGAGGAACCATTATGGATCCCTTTTGTGGTACCGGCGGAATGCTAATAGAAGCAGGATTGCTGAAATATAATGTAATCGGTATCGATATTTCTCAGGAGATGGTTTTGGGAACAAGACTTAACCTGAAATTTTTTGGAATTCATGATTTTACAGTTACGAGGGCAAACTTCCTGGAACTCTCTAATGCAATAAATGTTGATGCCATAGTTACAGATTTACCTTATGGTAGAAGTTCTTCCAGAGCAGGAATTGAAACCGCTGAGCTATTCTCTAAGCTTCCACAAAAAATGGAACAATTCCTAAAGAGAGAAGGCTGTATAATACTGGTAACCAATACGCTTGAATATTTGCATAATTTTGATGAATTATTTTCCATATTATTTATAATTCCGCTCACTATTCACAGATCACTTACACGTTACTATATTAAGATGAGGAAAAAACCTAAAGAGTCAGAAACTTTGAAATAACATCATTCACAAAAAACACTGGAAGGGACAGTTTTTTTGAAACCTCATCTGGATCCAGTAACTCCAGGAAATTCAACAATATTTCCCGTGAAATATTATCCCGAACATTTTCACTGATTTTCCTTGTTATGGAATATATTAATGAATCCTTTTGCCTTATGAGAGAGGCTCTTGTTTTCATCAATTCGTCAATTCTGTTATTAATATCACGAAGAGAGTTTAATAAACTTTCATTATTGTCATTAAGATAATTATCTGTCTTATCAAAAATATCTAGAGGATACCTTTTAGTTTCAATAAAATTCCTTGAATAGTCAATTATCAGTGTAGAAAAACCGGTGGGTCTATAGATTTTTCTGGATGCACCCTGAGGGTTCTGTTCCTTTCCCACAGAAAAAATTAGATTGGCTCTCTCCAGCACCTCCAATTGCTTATTGATTGCCTGTTGAGAGAGACCTATTTGCCTGCTTATCTCCAAGGCATATGAATCATCTATTATGAGTCTCCTCAGTATTTCTCTCCTTGTTGAATTCTCAAAAATGGAGAGAATGAGATCAAAATCATCGTCCACTTAGAACCCCTAACTTATTTTGATCTTCTTTCCCTTCTGGTCATCTGCTTTATCAAGGGCAATTTTCACATCAAGGATACCATTGATGAATTTTGCTTCGGTACTATCTGGCTTCAATTTGTGTTCTGATTCGATCTCCTTGAAGTATTTCCTAGGTCCTCCGGAAACGTTTAGTACTACGTTATGGTCAGAGACTTTTAAGTCTATATCATTCTTGTTAATTCCAGGTAGTTCATACGTTATATACATGTTGGATGCATCTGTGTTCATATCAGTAATTGGTTCTCTCACGTCCTTTTCAACTCCATGCGTGATGCCCGGGTTTCGTACCCCTGGAACATTTCCGAATTCCTGGAATAAAGGTCTTCCATTCTGGTCTGTCTTGTATGTAAATCCATACACGAAAGGCCCAAATGTAGTCGCTTCAGGATCCTTTGCGATTTTTTCAAACATTCTTCTCATCCTCTCATTGAACCTATCAAAGTCTATACCAAATGAGTCAAACATATCTCCAAAGAAGTCGTCCTCGTCATCTTCGTCATCTCTTCTTCTTCTATACACCATTTCTATCACCTGTTGACAACATATAGTTGTTAACTATACATTACTTTCTAATATATTAATCTTTTTGCTATTAGCTAAGGTAGATTTGATACATAGAAAACCAAATTTATCATTGGACATCTAATAGAATAACCGGAAGATTTTTTCTATGTGGAGCCTTATTTTTTGAGCAAAAGTCTTATAACTCAATCTTTCATCATGTTTCGTTCAGTGATTAGTTATTGAATACGTGGAAAATACGGGAAATACTAACTGCGCAAATGAAAGAAACTGTAAGAGCAATAAGAATTCATTGAACAGCCATAAGGATTGAGAGAGGCATGGATCAAGTCCCCCAGTATGGGGTTATTTGATGATGCTTCTATGGATACTTGGGAATAATATAGAGGTGTAACATTGAAGGTACCGGAAAGAATAGTTGTTGTGGGCAATAGCACAGCTGGCATAACAGTTGCCAATAAACTTAGAACGAGAATAGCTAAGGATGATGGGGAAGTGATCCTAATAGCTGGAGGAAACAGGCATTATTTTAACGACGCTTCAGTTTTCTTACCAGTGAATTATCTACAGAGCTCATATTTATCAGCCCCCGTTAAGAGTCTTTTAAAAAAATCTATAGTGCATGTAAATGAAAACATTAAAAGCATAGATGTGGAGAATAGCGGTATTTTAACGGAAGAGGGTCATTTAATTAGATACACATATCTTGTTATTGCTATGGACTGTGTACCTAACCTGGATGCAATACCGGGCTTCAAGGAAGAAGTTAGATCGGTTAATGATGTGCAATCAGCGACTTCTTTGCGAGAGGATATTCAGAACCTGAAGCAGGGTTCAATAGTCATTGGTAACGCGCCGAATTTTATGGGAAACCAACTTTTGATCAGCGATCTTGCAATTCTACTTTCAAAATACTTCAAAGAGAACAAACTTGATTCCAAAATTAAAATACAGCTGTTTTTCCCAGAACAAAAGATACATGGTAATGTGGATCT
>JAJYDZ010000177.1 GCA_021790415.1 Thermoplasmata archaeon
AATTCCTTGAGAATTTGATGAATACTGAAAGAGATGTATTCCTCATGGAAAACAATGGCCAGAAGAATGGATATTATAACCGATCAATGAAGACAAAGGTGGGAGAGATCAAAGATCTCAATGTACCCAGAGATCGTGATGGATCATTCCAGACAGCAGTATTTGAAACTGAAATGTTTCACACATCTTCGGACAAAACACGAAATTAAATATGATCCATGTTGTTCAATGCCTTATAAATGACAGCGATTCCAGTATATACTCCAGAAGAGAAAGTGAAAATATTTCTGGAGGATATTTCGGGAACCTTTACTGTATCTGTATTATGCAAAAAATACGATCTAAGACCAGCAAGGTTCTATTACTGGAAGGATCAGTTAATCACCAATGCAAATAGATAGAGGAGTCGTTATATTACTGAAAAACTTATCGGCTCTGCCATGATTTATTCTATTAAACAGAAAAAAAACACCTTATTTTAAGGTATATCCTGGTTTTTGTATTAGCCGTATCTCTTGTGATTTCGTATAATATTCCAATGGAATCATATGGTTTATCGCAAAGCGTTTCAACAACTTCTCATAAGAATTCTCTTCTGCCGATTGCTATGCCATTAAGTAGTACCAATCAAAATAATGTAAATAGTGATGCTTTATCCACATACTCAGTAGTGAATCCGTACAGACACTACATGACCGAACCCGCACCGATTGGCATAACCGATTTTGGTATAGGTCCAAACGGCGTTCCTTATTCATATAATACAACATCATTTAGAGGTACAATTTCTCTGGAGAATTTAAGTGTGGTAAATAAAGGACAATTGGGGGATTCCGGTTGCATGGGATTTCAGCTAAATGTAGTTCTATGTTTTAAGTCCGGTAGCAGTACATATTCCTATTGGGTACAAAACGCCGCTAAGATTAATACAAAGACACATTGCATTGTACTTATTGATAATATTTGGAATTTCACAGGTTCAATATATTCCATGCCAGATTGTACAGTTCTTGGTTATGGAGGAATAATTCATAATTTTGATGCTAACTTCTATGAATATTCATATCCTGTTTCGGGCGAGTTTAATACACCATTGAATTTGACTCTTCAGACAAATGTTACAACATATAATGATGGAGTTCCGGAGCTTCAATTAATGTACAACATTGGAAATGGATTTGTAACCTACGATGAACCCCAATTCGTCTTTACCAACATTGCGACTAACCCAGTCTTTAAAGTTGACGGATCACAATATGCTTTAAGTAATGAGACATTTTACGATGCGGAACTCATAATGGGTGGTCCAAGTGGCGGTGCTGATATTTATGATCAATCCTCCAACATTACTATGCAGCTCCAGTACTGGAACGGATGGAATTATCAGTATGTACCCAATGCATACAATTTTGGAGCGAATACCGCAGAGGGTTCCTGCAATGTCATTGCATCCGCGTTTGATAATTCACGTAATGATATTTTGGGAAGCCGCCTTGCTCAGGGAAATGGATCATTGGGTCAGATTTACAACTCAGCAAATCTCTCATTCTTCCATTTAAAAGTTCCATTCTTGCATGGTATAATGGAATTGAATGGTCGAAACTTCACCTTCACGAGAGGTCAATTAGATCTTACCCTGCCATATTATGCAGGATTGCAACAGCTGAAAATTATGAATAATAATAGAGTTGTCTATTCCACAAATATCACTCTGAATAATGGTCAGTATAAATATCTGGCATTGACTAATCTAACGTTCAATGAAAATATTTCCTCGTTAAAAACACCAGAAGATTTCAAATGGTGTCTAGATATTAATGGAACTGAATACAATACAAGCGGTAAATCTCTGAGTTTCTGTATACCCGTGGGAAACTACACATATTCGGTATCGTATAGTCATGAAACAATCCCATTTTACAATGAGAATGGAACACTATTTTTGAATGATAGTAACAAGACAATCAACCTCTATTTCTTTGAGAAGGCGTTTGAATTGACGCTCCATCCATTTGGATTACAATCTGGAACACCATGGAATGTTTCCGTTAATGGAGTTAATACCTATTATGGTTCTTACCCCAATTCCATTCAAATCTACTTACCGAATGGAACCTTTACTTTCACCGTTGGAAATATTGCAGGTTATTCTATCTTATCCAATTCTTCTGTTATGTTAAAAATCAATGGAAGCTCACAATATTATAATATAGCATTTATAAGGGAAAGGGCAAAACCTCCAGTATATATAATAACATTTTTGGTGAATAATTATCCAATAGTAGTTTTAATCTCACTTGTAACTGGAATTGTTTATTGGTATTATAGGGTAAAAATAAGATCTTCCAAAGGATCGTGATATAATTCATGCAAATTAATTAAAAGCAGATTTTAGACATTGTCACATTCTGGTTGATAAATAGTGATGATACCAGAATGATGTATTCAATAATCCGTCAATTGCCTTGGACCGATGCTTGAATAGCCGTGACTGTATTAAAAAAAGCAGTTCTGCTTTGTCTGAGGTTTTTTTGCACATGAGGTCTCTTAAGATATGGAATCAATTCTTTTTTATGTTTCCTGACATTGTCACAATTGGTAAAAAGAGTTAAACCCCAAGCTGTACTAGTACTTTATTTCGAATTCCTTAGTCAATGCGTGACTTTTTATTTGTAGTACTATTGTTACAAGTTTTCTTGAATTTTTATTTCGCCACGAGCAGCCATTTCCAAAGTGGTACGAATTTCACTTCTTGTAGAGAATAAGACTTTGTGTCTTCAAGATCCCAAGTTATAATCGTTAAATTATTACAGTTCAGTTTATTCCCTGCTTCCAATAAAGACCCTATTTCCCTGTTTTTCATGTCGTTCTCACTGGAAGCATATGTTACCTGAATCAGTTCTTCTATTTTTTCCCCCCTTTTCAAGACAAAATCAACTTCACGATCCCTCTCATCTCTGAAATAGTATATTTGATTAGCAGCTTCAGATGTTTGTTTTCTTTTTAATTGAAGAAATACAAGATTTTCAATCAATCGCCCTTTGTCATAAGGAAGTCTCCATGCGAGCCCATTATCTGCCAGATATACCTTCTTTGGCCATCCAGACCTTAAGGCAATCTTAGTAGAGTATCTCTCTATAAAGAAAAATATCATGGTATCCTGCAATTTTTCTATGTATTCATAGACTGTGTTTTTACCAAATTGCATTCCTCTTGACCCTAATTCATTGACTATTTTTCTCACACTAATCTCACTGGCAAAACACTGAGTTACAAAATTGAAAATGAATCTTGCAACTTCTATACTTTTTACCTTTTGTCTCTCAACAAAGTCCTTGAAGAATATAAGTTCCCTGTATTCGCTGAGTAGTCTATCTTTTTCTCCCTTTATTAATATAATTTCTGGGTAACCTCCTGAATCGACATATGTCGACAAAAGATTTTTCAACATGCCCATATCTTCGAGAAGGTTGAAATCTAACTGTATGTTCCCTGTCGCAGCAAGAAATTCACTAAAAGAGAAAGGTAATAACAGGAAGGAAAAGCTTCTTCCCCGAAGCTGAGTTGCTATCTCTCTTGTCAGGAGCCTGGAAGATGACCCGGATGCATAGACATTGTAACCTCGATCCAGGAGAGTTCTGACAAGACTTTGCCAGTCGTCCAAATTCTGAATTTCGTCCAAGAATATGTTCTTCACTTTGCTACCACTTACCTCGGTAAATAATTCTGTTACCACCTTCAAGCAGTCAACGGCAGAAATCCTTTTTAGTGCAACATCTTCAAAATCCAAATATACAGTCTCCTGCCGTTCAAGATTCAAAATTTCCTGCCACATCAATGTTGTTTTTCCTGCCCTCCTTGGGCCTATGATAGTCGTTGCTTTGCCCTTCACATTTTTCAAAACAAGTTCTCTCTTAACAGTCTTGTTTATATCCTTGTGAAATTGGTTTACCAAGAAGTCTTTTACTAATCTAATTTCCATGTGTATTTATAACTGAGACATAATTTAACTTTTCTATATCAGTAACTGATACAATATTAATTCTAAACGATATGATTTTGACCAATGGTGTTGTCTGTTCTACAGACATTTCAGTGCATCTCCGGATAAAGCTGCAAATTAAAGCGGTGGAAGTATATTGCTGTCTTGAAAAGCTTCTAATTTCCATTCCATAACGCCATCTTCTGAGTGGTAGTAATCTTTGAATTAAGATATTCTGCTATTGAATTCGTTATTAAATGAAGAAAATATGCCCTCACTCCCTAAGATGATTCCTGATCATTTTGACTTTCTTTATTACCGGTTCAAGCCTTGAATGCGTAATCGGATGTTCTATGCTAACACCCACTCTTTTCATTACCTTGCTCAGATTCCTCACATGTCTTTCCGATATTCCGTTATTTATACCCAAAGCGATTTCTGAACTGCTTCTTCCCTCTATATTCCTCATTACTGACGATTCAAGCATCACTCCGTTTGCATATGTGCAGTGTGGTGACACGATATGAGATGTTCTTTCCGATCTGAACACAATCCGATCACGCCTGCATATCATGGGACGATGGACAGCAGTGAATCCGTAATTAACAGATTTCACCACTCTTCTTTCTGTCTTGTATAGAACCAATCTGGAATTGCATTTTGGACATATTGTCAATCTCGGAGAAAATACAATTTCCATGTTCATTTCAACCTGAGGAATACCTTCTTCATCTTCAGATCATTCTCTATGATGATCTTTGTTATTGGCCATGCATCATAGTCGATTCCAATCTTCTTCAGTATCTGATCGATCTCTTCCTGGCTTATCCCCTTATTCACCAAGCGTAAGATATACTTGGCAATCTCCTCCGGTTCGATCTCAGTCTTCGAATTGGGAGATTTCCCTAAATATCCAACATATTTCTGAACAACCTTACCGTTGACTCTCTTCTCGTCAACAAGTTCCCAGTATTCTC
>JAJYDZ010000178.1 GCA_021790415.1 Thermoplasmata archaeon
AACAGGTCCATGAATACCGGAAATTCTTCCCTCATTTCTTGCAGCCATAATCGAGTGCAGTGCCCTTCCCGAAGACAGGTTTCTCTTCTCGGAAGTTGCCTGGATTCTTTCATACTCACGCCCAAGCGTCTGCAATTCCCGGTTTATATCGTCCTTTCTTTTTCCGAGGTCCTGAATCATGGCCTTAAGATCATAGTATCTCTTTGTTAGTTTTTCTCTCTGTTCCTTCTGCCCCTTGAATTGATCCACGCTTTCCCTGAGTCTCCACTGGGCATCCTTTATCTGGAATTCAGTTGTCTTCGCATTTTCTTCAAGGTGTGCTATATTCCCACTTATTTCAGTTCTCTGTGAAAGCAGTTCCTGCCTTTTTACATCAAGATCATCTATCTTGATCCGTAAATCTGCGAGGTCCGATTCCATGGCATTGAGTTTTTTCTGGGCATCAATGATGAATTTTGAACCGGATTCATTCTCTTTTCTGATCTGGCTCAGTTCGTATTCTTTTTCACCCAGTTTCTTCATATTTTCAGAAATCTTGAGATTATTCTGGTTCCTGCTGAGTTTCAACCCAGAGATAATCTTTCGGACATCTTCCAACTCCTGCATGTTTTCTTTTATCTTCTTTCCCATTTCCAGGATATCAGTTTCAAGATTCTCATACTTTATTTTTCTGGTCGCAGTGTCCACAACACGTTCCTCTATCTTCTTTCTCAACTCTGTGAGTTCTGACCCAGCAATGGAATCTCTTTCACTCTCAAGTTTTGACATGTTCTCCCTAATTCTATTTACAGAATCCTCTCCCTTCTTTATCTCGCCCTCTGTTAAGGATATCTCAGAATTAATTCTCTCAATCTGTTGTTCCATAGAATTTTTTTCTCTTTTAAGCGCTTCTATTTCGTAACTAACCAGTGTTGTACGCATATCCCTTATCTTTCTGGAAAGTACGTTATATCTTTCAGCTGCTTCCTTCTGAATCTTGAGGTCTTCAGACCTCCTCCACGTTTCATCCCTGAGAATCTCAAGACGTGTCATATTTTCGTTAATGGCGTTCATGTCGTCTTTTGCCTTTCCTATCTGAATATCATAACTTTCGATTCCAGCTATACTTTCCAGAAGTTTTCTTCTTTCAAAGCCTGTCATCTTTATTATATTATTAATGTCACCCTGAAGAACAAAACTATATGAATCAAGATATATATGAAGTGCGTCAAGAAGTCTTTCTATATCACCATGTTTGCATCTAGAGCCGTTGATTGAATAGACTGAACGATAGCCATCAACGTCTGACAAAAGTTCTCTGGTTATACGTATGATTCGTTCTTCCTCTGGTCTGTTCTGTTCCTCCGTATTTATGGTAATTGTTACGCTGCAGTAGTCTTTTTGCTTCTTTCCAGATGGTGGGTTGTGGACAAGATCTCCAAGTCTGTCAGCCCTAACAGCCCTGGATGATCTGACACCGAGCACAAAAAGCAGGGAATCGCCTATATTGCTCTTTCCACTTCCATTTGGTCCACTGATCACTGTAAACCCTTTTTTGAAGATGATTTTTCTTTTGTTTCCAAATGATTTGAAGTTATCCAGTTCAAGAGATTCAATTATCATGTTTAACCTGTCTGACAATCGTCATATACTCTATGTTTTAATATGTATTTAAGTCTTATTATTTTTAATTTTTTAAGTGTTAAATAGTGTGAAACACGGCGTTCAGATGAAAAATAGAGAAAATAATATAGATTCATTGAGTCCCTGTTTCAGCCTACTGGACGTTCGAACTCATCCCTTATTTTTTTTCTAAGGCCCGCATCGGACATGTATTTCTGTGCTGCTTCACTTAGAACTTCGATCACAGTGGAAAGAGATTTCTTTGCCTCAGGTGATCTGGCCGCTTCAAGGGACTGTTTCGAATGCCAGGGGGTCCCATGTGGAGCTATCTGGAAATGAAGTTCCAGGGAAGGAACAACATGAGTTACATTCGCAAAGTCAGTGGAACCGCCAGGGAGTCTCTTCATAGTATCCTCAACTGTGGGAACTTCAATTCCCCTGCTTACAATTATTTCCCGTATAAAGTTCGAGAGGGTTCTATTTGGCTTTACTGTGGAAAAGAGTGGACCTATCCTCCTTATTGTGTATTCTGTTTCTGTGGCAATACAGCACCCCTTTACAATATTCTCAAATCTTTTCATGAGAACTGCATGATAGTCAAGATCAGAGGATCTTATTCCAAAAACAAGAACAGACCTGTCAGGGGTGACATTGGATGCACCTCCCCCTTCTCTAATGACGCCATGCATTACTACGTTTGCATCCCTTCTTACATGTTGCCTGAGCATATTGACTGCAGTGTATGTTAATATTGCGGCATCTAGGGCGCTCCTCCCCTGATCCGGATTTGCGGCTTCATGTGAGGATTGCCCCTTAAAGGTTACCTCCACATCCTGGACTGCAAGAGCCTGGCCGAAAACGTTCCATTCACTTCCGGGATGTGCCCCAAGTACAAGATCAATGTCCCTGAAGGCTCCTTTCTCTGCAAGCAATATTTTTGATCCGGAATATTCACCGGTGCCTTCTTCATCAGGAGTTCCTATTACCACAATTTTACCATTGCGTATCTTTCTCGATGCATCTATTGCAGCAAAAACATTCGCTGCTGCAATGAGGTTATGTCCGCAAGCATGTCCTATACCCATAAGAGCGTCATATTCTGCAAGAAACGCAATTGTGCTCCCACCGTTTCCTACGGTCATCTCTGCCCTGAAGGATGTGGGTATTCCCTTGTAACTCCTTTCAACTCTGAACCCATTATTCTCAAGTATATTTTCTATTAGCTCTGAGGACATGAACTCAGAACTTCCCACTTCGGAAAATTCATGAATTTTAATCGCAAGTGTCCATGGATTATAGTCAAGAAAATTGTTTGTCGCCATGGTTAATAAGCAGTTGGCATAATATAACTATTTTGATTTTTTTCGCATATTCCACAATGACCTGTTAGAACCGACATGGACTTTTATAACGTTGTTGGATGAGTCCATTTACGAACTATATTTATATATATTCTCATAGCCTATTGAAATAATGGTAAGCAAAAGACACGAAATAGAATTGATTACCGGGGTCGTCGGCCTGGTTCTTGTGATCCTCGGTGGCTACTTCATCGGGACAGTATTCAAAGCAATATCAAAAGAGGCCCCCTCTCTAGAAGCTGGTTTGATACTGCTTATTATAGGACTGGTTATACTTACAGTTATTATACCCAGAATGCTGAGGAGAAAGAAGGCGTAATAACTCAATTTTTACTAATGCCGTGCTGGTACTATTCTTATTGGTTATCATCTTCGTTTATAAAATAGTGTGAGTACGCATGATTAAGTGAAGTCTGAAAGTAAGATTCTCTACATGGCTGCGAATCGACACGAAAGGGTCATATCAATTATACAATACTAAGAACTGAATGAATAGCATCTTCGATGCCAGTAATGCAAAGAGAAAACTCAGTAAACAGTGACACGGGATGGAACATGAAAGGGACCTGTAGGAAGAGCCCACCGTCATTTAAACCTGGCCAGACATTTTTCCTTCCTTGAAAAGTTAAATAAATTGGTAATAATAAAGAAATATGGAATATGTAATTTTAGGTTATGGAAAAATTGGAAGAACAATTGTTGCGGACATTTCAAAATACCAGGGTGATAAAACCATTGTGGTTTATGATCCATTTGTCAAGAACATTGAGAATCTCCCTCATAACGTTGAGTTTCACAATAAGGATCCTCTGTCAGATGAAAATATACCAGATATATTCAGAGAAGACAAATTAATAATATCTGCCCTACCTGCCAAACTCAGGAAAAGGCTTATCCAAGCGGTTATAATGGGAAACTCGAAATTGGTCGATATAACATTTGGAAATGATACAATCAGCGACTATTTGCCAAAGTCGAGTGATTCAAATTTTCTCATAATACCAGATTGTGGTCTTGCTCCAGGGATAAGTAACTTTATAGTAGGTAGGTTTACAAGCGAATTCACAGAACTTGAAAACGTTGAAATTTATGTGGGAGGTTTACCCAATAAACCTGTACCACCACTTGAATATAAGATAACATTCGCGTCCGACAGCGTGGTAGATGAGTATGTAAACCCTGCAAAAATCGTGGAAAATGGAAAGATTGTTTCAAAGGAAGCATTATCCGGGATAGAAGAATTTCAGTCGGGGGAATTGGTGTATCCGTTGGAGGCGTTCTACACTGATGGACTCAGGAGCTTAATAGATACTATAAAATCGCCAAAAAACATGTTTGAAAAAACCATAAGATACAGGGGTCATGCAGAAAAAATTAAACTTCTGAGGGATCTTGGCTTTTTTGATTCATCGGAGAAACTATTAAACGGAAACGCAGTGGTACCGAGAAGATTGACTGAGAAATTGTTTGACGAAAAGCTGAAGTTTTCCGAAATCGGAGATACGATCATTCTAAAAATAAATGTCTCCGGAATAAAGGGTGGCAGAAAGTCCAAGCTGGTTGCAAACCTGACTTATAAATGTGAAGCAAATCACAATTTCACTGGAATGTCCATGACCACTGCCTGCCCTGCTTCTATAATGGGTCAGATGATAGGTGAAGGATTGATCAACGGTAAAGGACTCGTCAACATGGAGGAAATTGGATCACAGAAAAATATTTTCGAAGAATTCATAAAAAGACTTTCGGATCGGGGCATAGAAATCACCATATCTGAAAAGTTAGAATAGAAAAATGGACATTGTCTGGTTTTAGTTGACTTCTTCTCCCACGTATTTCAGTACTCTTATATTTCAGCTTTCAAATTATCAGAGAAGATTTGACGATATCGAGAAATGGTATTTGTTCCGTTTTAATTTAACTATTGATACGATGGGGATCAGCCAGGAGTACTGAGTCAATGAAGCTTTCTAAACTCAGATACATATTTTTCTT
>JAJYDZ010000179.1:0-2986 GCA_021790415.1 Thermoplasmata archaeon
ATCTGCAGCCATTTCCCGGCCCGGGACTTGGAGTAAGAATTATAGGTGAAATTACAGAGGAGAAGCTATCTTTATTGAAAGGTGTTACGCAAATAGTGGAAGATACCATTGAAAAAAGGACTTCCGGAGATAGGAGACCATGGCAGTATTTTGCTGTTCTTCTCCCTGTGAAAACAACCGGTGTTCATGGTGATAAGAGAAGCTATGGATATAGTGTTGTCATAAGATGCGTTGATTCTCTGGATGCTATGACTGCAACATTCTCACAGCTTGACTGGAACATTCTTGAGGAGATGTCCATTGAGATTACAAATGGATTCCCAGAAATAAACAGGGTTTCATACGATATCACGCACAAACCTCCTGGAACAATAGAATGGGAATAGTGTTCTCAATCATATTAATAAAACGGGACAGAATATCCCGTGAGATAAACTGAAAGCTTTTCATGTAACAAATGATGAAAACATAAATCAATAAATATATAGAATCGATTACAGCGAATCTTAAATTCAAAAGAGTTGGTAACAATGGAAGAGGAATTATTGATCTCAGAAGAGGAGTACCAGAAATCAGGGGTACAAATAGGAACACAGGTAAAAACCAAAGATATGCTAAAGTATATTTTCAAGATAAGAAATGATGGGTTATACATTCTTGACTTGAACTATACTGATAAAATGATCAAGGTTGCAGGTAAAATGCTATCGAGGATCAACCCTGCGGAAATACTTGTTGTGGCGCAAAGGCAATATGCATTCAGGCCGGTAACAAAATTCTCAGAGGTCACAGGTGCAAGGTCAATTATTGGAAGATTCATTCCGGGAACATTGACAAACCCAAATCTTGAAACTTACACTGAGGCAAAGGCAATAATTGTTACCGATCCGCTTGCTGATACCCAGGTAATGAAGGAGGCAAGGAATGTTGGTGCACCCGTCATAGCTTTTTGCGATGCAAACAACAAGACTGACTTCGTCGACATCGTCGTGCCAAGCAACAATAAGGGAAGAAGATCTCTTGCCCTTGTTTATTGGCTCCTCGCAAGGGAAATTATGCTGAGGAATGGTTCGATAAAGGACTACTCTGAATACAAATATGCAGTAGAAGACTTTGAATCACAGATCTGATTCATCTTCTTCTATTTCATCATTAACAAAAGACTTCATTCTCTTTATTTCAACATATTTTATGGTTTCATTGTAAAGTCCAGCAAAAATCATCTTTTTCTTAACACCGCCAGCAACTCTAACTGCTCTGGAAATCGCATACCAGCCCTCATCCTTATCGAAAACGTGGACCAATGCCTCAGCGTGAGAAGACAATTCATTAAGGTATATCCTGAAATTACATCCATACTTGAACCCGGTTCTTATTATGGAGCGCTTCCTGAACAGATCACGATAAACAAGTTCTACAAGGCCTTCCGGTTTTTCGCCATTTATATATCTCGTTTCAAGTTCCGAGAGAACCGTGAAGTTCACGGTGGTAGAATCACCGATCCATTCCGGGAGGGTTGAACCGGAATAAACAGATCTTTTCTCCATTAAAACTGGTTTTTCAGGAAATTCCGGAATATCCAGGCTTCCCTCTATCTCTATCTCAGCAATCTTGTAGAAAGTCACTCCCCCATCATCATCGACAGCTGCAATGATATTATCTTTCCACTGAAAGAGTTGTGAGAACTGGAAAGGAAAATTTTCACGCACGGTTTTAACGGTAAAAATTGTGGAAGCGGAACTTCTCTCTCTTGCTTTCAACTCCATTCCATTCCTCTTAACTCTGTACCCTGCTATTCTCAGGTCTCTGTATGTATTCCAGAGTGGGATCTCATCTTCATGAAGCATTGTTTTCAGCAATAATGCGCCATCATTGAAAACGGGGTTCTCTGCCCTAATTCTTCTTTTCCAGAATAAAAAAATAACCTCCAACGGTTCAAGAATAAGCACATCTCCTTTCAATGTACCGGTTGAATACTTATTGAAAATATGGGCTGCACTTCTGTTTCCGGTAATATTGAACACTATCTCTCCGCATATGGCCTTTCCACTCAACTCATTTCCTTTCCATTGTTCTCATAAGGAGGCTTGCCGCAACATCATTCAACATACTCTTTACGGTCTCCGGCTGCCTTGACGAAACCATATAAATTTTTGAGATTCCATGCTTCTTCAGGGGTTCAAGGTCCTTTTCCCATATCTTGGCCTCATACCTTCTGTCAAGTTTCGAACCAGCTATGAATATAAGCGGTTTCTTTCCAAAATTTGAAATAAAATTAATGAACTTTGTCAATTCATCAAAATCCACCGGATTTGTGATATCCACGACTATTATGACGCCATTCGCGCTGGCAATCAGGTTATCAGAACCAGAGAATCCATCTATTTCCTGAAATAAGAACTCTACATTCCTTGTTTCGCCGTTTAATTCAGCGTTTAGTTTCTTTCTCACTAATCCTCTCATGGCACCTGCAGCCGAATCGCTGTCATAAGCCATCCTTGAAATCAGAGAGCTTTTTCCTGATCCTGGCTGGCCGATAACACTGACTTTCCAAGTCAGTCTGTTGGATATCATTGGGCTCAAATTTCAGCAACGTTATAAGTGTTTTGTATTGATGAGTTCAAACACTTTTATATTTCCTTTAGAAATGTAGATGCGTGAGAGAATGAATTATAAATTCTCGTATTTTCTTAATGAAATGAAACCGTCGGAGATTCGCGAACTGTTAAAGATGGCTTCAACACCAGGCCTTATCTCACTTGGCGGTGGAATGCCGAATCCGGGAACTTTTCCATCGGCGGTATTGAAACAGATCATGGATAACCTCATTGAAACAAGATCTGCCCAGGTTTTTCAGTATGCAAATACATTGGGAGTGCAGGAGACTCTTGATATAATACCCGGTTATCTTGAAAAGACGCAGGGCTTTAAATGCACTCCGCAGAATGTCATACTTAATTCCGGGTCACAACAGGGTCTTTACGAG
>JAJYDZ010000179.1:2996-4909 GCA_021790415.1 Thermoplasmata archaeon
ACGAGTTGGGAAAGGTGCTTGCTGATCCGGGTGACACAATCATAACCGAAGAGCCAACCTATGTAGGGGCAATATCTGCATTCAACGCTAACGCCCTGAAGATGGTTGGCATAGAGATGGATGACGAGGGAATGAAGACCGATGTCCTTGAATCAAGAATAAAATCCTTGATAAAGGCTGGAACAAAGCCATCCTTCATATATACTATCCCTACTTTTCAGAATCCAACCGGTTTTACAATGTCTCTGGAGAGAAGAAAGCACATTCTGGAATTATCAAATTCGTATGATATTCCGCTTATAGAAGACAATCCTTACGGTGAGCTCAGATATTATGGGAATAAGGTTCCTCCTATCAAAAGCCTCAAGGGCGGAGATGGTGTCTTATATCTCGGAACTTTTTCAAAAGTCATGACGCCGGGATTGCGTCTTGGTTACACGATAGCTCCAACCGAGGTCATATCAAAATTCAATCTAATCAAGCAGGCACTTGACCTGGCTACCAACACATTCTCACAATATGTGGCATATGAATACATCAAGCAGGGATCAATCTATAAACAGGTTGCCTTGAACATCGAGATGTACAGGAAAAAGAGAGATATCATGGTAAACGCACTTGAAGAGGAATTCAGGGATGGTTCGACATGGTCAAAGCCTGACGGGGGAATGTTTGTTTGGTTGACAGTTGCCGGTAATGTGGATACAAAACAAATGGTCGGGGAGGCTATAAAAAATGGGGTTGCTTACATTAGCGGACAGGCATTCAGCACTACGGGCGGGCAGAAGAGGAGCATGCGATTGAATTTTACGTACGGTGACGATGAACAGCTGAAGGAAGGAATCAGACGGCTCAGTAAGACGTTCATAAAAAAGAACTAAATGAAAGTTATCGTGGCGGGAACCTTTACCATTTTGCACGATGGGCACAAAGCCCTGTTGGATGTAGTTTTAGATCTCAACATGCCAATAATAGTCGGGTTAACCGCAGACGCATTCATTAAAAAAAGTAAGCCGTATGGGATCATTGGATTTGAAAAGAGGAAAGAAATCATAGAGAAATATCTAAGGAGCAGGACTTCGGACTTCATCATCAGGCCCCTGAATTCTACGGAAGGTGATTCGACATCAGAGGCGAGTTATACGCACATAGTGGTTTCTGAAGAGACCGTGGGCAATGCAAGGAGAATCAACGAGAAAAGAGTTCAAAACAACCTGACCCCGCTAGTTATTATTACAGTTCCAGTTGTTCTTGCAAAAGACCTCCTGCCAATAAGTTCTAGGAGAATAATGCGAGGAGAAATAGATGAGCATGGAAAGGTCATGAAACCGATATATTTTGCAGTGAATTCAACATGGCAACCTTTTTTTGCAGATGCCAGGTCATATATGGAAAAAGAATTTGGTGAATTGAATCTCGAATTTAAGGAGTTAGGAAACGGTTTTTTCCCCATAGAATTTTATCCTGATAACTACAAACAAGCTACAGATGAAGCGGTTGAACTGCTAAAATTGCATGATTTCGCAATTGGCCTCTGCATAGGGGTCAGGGAAATACCCTCAAAAGGGATATTATTGAGGTCAATGTGTGCTGTGGTCATAGACAAGATTGGCAGGATTCATTTCGGTGAAAGCCAATCCATTGAGTTTGACGAATCACTTAAGGATTCCGTCGGTATTCGTGAAAAAAATGTCACCGATGGAAATAATTTTTTAATTGATAATAGGTGGATTGAAAAATCAATTATTGGTGCGATAGAATCATCCATAATATCTTTCAGGAACAATGCCAGCAAAGACTTTCAGAATCAGATGCTGAACCTGGAATGATTCATAAGTATGCCTGATAAATACTTCTTTTTGTCTCTCTTGTAATTAAAAAGCATTAATATTTCCATTTGAAATCATATATTG
>JAJYDZ010000180.1 GCA_021790415.1 Thermoplasmata archaeon
GATACTTCTATTTTCCTCACGTTAGGAGGTATTTCAACATTTTTCCTGATTAACCCGGCCAGGTATCTGGCTATTTCCTCGCTTGATGTATGTTCCACTTCGCATATGAAAACGAATTCGTCTGGTATGGCCATTTCATGATTCTCATATCTAATTTTATATGAGTTAGCTTCTCTTGTATATGTGATATCTTTACCCTGCAATGGAAGAATGAGTTTGTGATCCATGGATTCCAGTATTTTCCTTAATTCTTTTTTTATAACAACAAAATCCATGACCATTCCATTTACTGTTTCACCTGTTATTTTAATGTCAATGGCGTAATCATGGCCATGCAGCCTTCTGCACTTGCTGTGGTATGGTATGAAGTGAGCTGCAGAGAATTTCAGGTTGGTTTCCCATCCGTTGATGAATATGGACATCATTTTTTGTTTCTCCTTTCTTTCATTTCTTCCCACATGGAGTCTGGAAGCATGGATAACATGCTGAACTGAGCAGCGCTGTTGATGTATTCTCCACCGTCTATTCTTATGGTTTCACCATTAATGTATTCTGCAGCATCGCTCATGAGGTATGCTGCGAGTTCACCTATCTCTTCTTTCCTGCCAAGTCTCCTCATGGGATTCCTGTTTACCATTAAATTTTCAGCTTCATCTCCAGGAATAAGATTCTTCCATGCACCGTCAGTCTTGAAGGGGCCCGGAGCTATTCCATTTGCCCTGATTCCCTTGGGGCCCCATTCTGCTGCTATGCTTCTTGTAAATGCCTGGAGGCCAGATTTAGCTGTTGCGGATGGAACCACATAGGGTGAACCTGTGTCAACGTAGGTTGCAAGGATGCTTAGTATATTTCCCCTTTTACCTTCCTTAATCCATTTCTTTCCAACTTCAAGAGTAATGTTGATTGAACCTGTTAAAACTATATTTAAAACGGCTAAAAAACCATTCATTGAGAGATCTTCAGTTCTTGAGATAAAATTTCCTGCGGCATTGTTTATGAGGCCTGAAATTTCATGCTCATTCATCATTTTGTTTACAATCTCCTTTATCTTATCATAATCCCTTATATCTGATGAATAAGTAAAGCATTCAATACCCTTTTCCTTAAGCGAATTTCTTGCTTTATCCAGTTTTTCCTGATCCCTGCTGATTATATGGATGAGTGCGCCATATGAACCAAGTGTATTGGCCATCTGGAGGCCCAGTCCTGATCCACCGCCTGTAATAATTATACCTTTACCGGAAAACGGTTTTCCATTAAGCATAAGAGTTCATCCCCACATATATCATTAATTTTAAGGTATAATAACACAGATCATATTTTTAATGTTAACAGATTTTTGTGAATAAAAAATTAATAAGAACACCTTAGAATGAATGCTCCGATAACAATTGTCACTTAATCTCCTAATAATTACAATTTAAATTTGTCAAAATTACAAAACGATTACAATTAAAATAAAAAATAGTCTTTTAGATTTCTTTGTCTTAAAAGAGTGATTCTTCGAATATTTTAATTTTAAATATTCTATGCGTTTATCTTTTTAATATTTTATATTCTATTCCCAAGGATCGTCCCATCTCCCCTTCTATATCGTCCCTGTCACCAATGATTATAGATTTCTTTATATCTATATTTAGCTCCTTAGCTGCCTTAAAAATCAGTTCTAAGGCTGGTTTCCTACAATTACAGTTCTCTTCTGGCCTATGAGGACAGAAGTATGTTCCCGTCACTGATATTCCCTTTTCTTCAAGTCTTCTCAGAAGCTCATTATGAAATTCTTGAAACTGTGAAAGCGTGAAATATCCCCTTCCAATGCCAGATTGATTAGTAATAATTACAATAATATAATTATTTTTTTGATATTCATTCATGATACCAATAATATCTGGATATATCTCCAACTGTGAAATATCATTGCAATAAGGACAATCCTTATTTATGGTTCCATCTCTATCAATGAACAATGCTTTTTTCATTTATACTGCCCCATCATAGTCTGGCCCCTTATAAATCAAAACGAAAACAACCCAGTATAAATTCTTTATATATAATAAACATATTATTACGGAAGAGTATTTAGCAGTATGAATTTAGATGAAGTAAGAACTTATCTTGAAGAGGGTTCAAAAATCAGGATTTCCTTAGACATTAACAAAATACTGAATCTAGGAGTTGAAATTCTAAAATGTTTCAAGAACGGTAACAAGATCATACTATTCGGTAACGGAGGAAGTGCTGCTGATGCACAGCATATTGCCGCTGAATTTGTTGGAAGATTTGAGAAAGAGAGGAGATCTCTCCCTGCCATGGTTCTTCATGGAAATACTTCATCTTTAACCGCAATTGGAAATGATTATGGTTTTGATGAGGTATATTCAAGACAAATTATGGCCTTTGCAGGAAAAGGTGATGTTATTATCGCGTTAAGCACGAGTGGCAATTCTACAAATGTGTTGAGGGGAGTGTCGGAAGCGATCAATAAAGGATGTGAAATATTTGGAATTACTGGAAAAGAAGGAGGAAAGTTAAGAGAACTAGTTCCTGAGTTTGGACTTATAAGGATCCCAAGCAGCAGAACTTCCTATATCCAAGAATCTACCATTGCAATTGGACACATAATTTCTAAGATCGTAGAGGATTCCCTTTAATTATTGGGATTTTTACTTATTAACTAATCACCCACGAATATGATGCTTGATCCTCGATTAACGATTCTGAATGAAGTCTGAGACAGGCCAAGGCCGTCTGAAATAGATTTGTGGTATTTTGGATCCGCAAAGAACAGGAGAAAGCCCCCACCACCAGAACCTATCAACTTGCCACCTGTAGCACCGTTTTCCATTGCTTTCTCATATAGGGCATCAATTCTACCTTCTGAGATTTTGCTGGATAGTTTCCTTTTTTCAACCCAATTTTCATTGAGTAAATTGCCTACATCATTGTAATTTCCTCTATTCATCTCTTCCTTTAACTTGTAAGAGAGCGCAGACATCTTTGCATAACTCTCATGTAATGTGGAAATTTGTGCCTTTTGATCAATGTGAATGTGATTGGACCTCCTTTCCATATTTGTATAGAGTAAAAGTAAATGTGATTGTAATTGATCCATCGTACCATCTGGAGTGATAATTGGAGTTACATGGACATCACTGCCTCTTTTAAACTCTATAAAGTTCATTCCTCCATATGCTGCAGCATATTGGTCCTGTAAGCCTCCTTCTTCTTTGAGAATGTGACGTTCAATATCTACAGCCTCCTTTGCTAGTTGCGACGAAGAAGCGTGTTCACCTTTGTATGCATGAAGAGCATTTAGAAGTCCCACCGTGAAAGTGCTACTAGATCCGAGTCCAGTTCCATTTGAAGGTATATCGGACATAGATACAATCTCGATCTTCTTACCGATATCAAGATACTTTAGAGCTTCCCTTACAACCGGATGTTTTATTTTATTTACACTGTCCACTATTTCTGTCCTTGAATAACTCACTCTGATCAAGTTGTCAAATTTCTCATTAACAGTAATATAAATATACTTGTTAATAGTTGCATTAATTACAGCTCCGTTCCCATAGTTCATGAAAAATTCCGGTATATCTGTCCCACCACCAGTAAATGTTATTCTCAATGGAGTTCTAGACATAATCATTCTTTTGGTCATGTGTAAAACCCAGAGATAATTCTAATTCCTTCTTCAAGAGTTGTACTTGCCTTAAATCCTAGCACCTTTTCTGCTTTAGATGTATCCGCAAGTGTTTCCATTACATAATTCTTAACTGGCATTTGTATGTATTCTGCTTCTACATTTGTTCCGAGATAATTGTTAAGCATGGCGAGCATCTCATTGAGGCTATAGTTTTTTCCATATCCCACGTTAAATACATTAAAACCTTTAACTTGCGATGCTAATAAGAGCGAGTCAATTAAATCTTCAACATATATGAAATCCCTTCTCTGTTCCCCATTTCCATAAATGATTGGTTTTTTACCATCCCGGATATTCCAAAGGAATTGTGTTACTAGATTAGCATACTCCCCTTTCGCTTTCTCATACTTTCCATAAACTGAAAAGAATCGCATTGCAGAAACATTAACGCCAAAGAGTTTGTTGTATAATTCTGCCATTCTTTCAGAATAAAGCCTTGCCTCCGTGTAAAAGTCCGTAACCCCAGGTATAATATTTTCCTTATGCGGTGGTATAACCCCATTGTATATGGATGAAGTAGAAGAGAAAACAATGTTTGTGTTGTTATTCTTGCAATATTCAAGGAGTGCAATCATACCTGCGACGACTTCAGATACTAGCATTGGATCATTTCTGTACATAGGAGATGCTGAGTAGAAACCTAAGTGAAATATTAGATCCACTTTTATTCCCAATTTATTTATATTTTTCACGTCATCATGAAATAATTCTACTTTTCCTGCTTTAACGAGATCAATGATGTTATTCTCAGTTCCCGTATGCATATTGTCAATCACAATTACTTCATTGTTTGTAGAAAGTCTCCTCACGAGATTCGTACCGATAAATCCAGCCCCACCAGTTACTAAAATTTTACGATTTTTTATTTTTGATTGCATCGTATCTTCCCCTTATTTCTTACTTCTTTATACATTTTTTTTGTTATCTGTCAAATACTTTTAAAATAATGAAGTTTATTACTAAAGATATAAACCAACTTTCAGTATTAAAAGATTTCATTGTAAATTTGTTTTAATATCGTAAATTGTAAACACTCGATATTCGTATTCATAATTATTTTTCCTATTTTCATCTATAGTTAAATACATAACTTTTTACACTTTTATGTATTACACTATTTATGGCAAAGAGTGAGATAAACCCAATCAGGAAAGATATACCACTCTCTGAGATAGAGCGCAGAATA
>JAJYDZ010000181.1 GCA_021790415.1 Thermoplasmata archaeon
GGGGTATTATGCCAAAAGAGTTGAAGAGACGGTAAACAGGGTTCTGGAAAGCTTCGACATGGCATTGACATTAGTCGGTAAGATTCCAAAGGTAAAAAAGAAAGATGAAATTCATCCTCAACAGAACACTCTGGAAAGTTTCTTCCAAAAGTAAATAATACAGAATTGCATTAATAACTAATGATAGTGGTTCAAAATCATATTCCGGTTGACCCTTCAATGGCAGTTGATTTCGAAGGAAGATTCTCGAATACCAATGAGAATTTGAAGCACAGAAAGGGATTCGTAAAAAACGAGATATTGAGACCGATTAAAGGAGATTCGTACATAGTTCTGACATATTGGGAAACTATGGAAGATTTTAAGGCGTGGACAGAAAGCGATGATTTTAAGAAAGCCCATGCCAGACGACCTTCGCCAGGTATGATAACTGGAGAGAATTATTTGACCATTCATGAGGTAGTATAAGCGAATTTGTCAATAGTATCAATTTAAGTGTCCCTTTAATCAAAACAGACACATCTTAAACTTTCTTCAATGCTGCCTGAACTGTATCCATTTAAATGTTAGAGGGCCTTTTGACCGGAAATAATCAAGATGTGAAATATATGAAGACACAAGTAAGTGGCATTAACTCATTCATTCAAATGCGAAATCCTTTTTACCTTTATAAGAGTGATACGATATAAAATGCTGTATTATGCATATTCATTTTATAAGTTTCAAATTTATTTGAATAGAATATGCTTCTTCACAAATGTCCAATAACATGCCCAAGTCTTAACAGACTCCCGCAAACCCAGAAACAAATCTATTTTTCACCATTTTGTCAGGTTATGAATCCTAGGACTTTTTTAGAGAAATAAAGCGATCTCCTTATCATTAATAGCTTATTTTGTGAATTACGAAATCCCCTCATATATGTTAAATTCATAACTGGTAAGGTCTCATAAAGTAAATTAGGAAGACCTCAATTAGTTATTATGCAGGATGTCATAGTCGTAGGTGCAGGTCCTGCTGGTTCATATGCTTCCTATATGCTGGCTAAGAAAGGTTTCATTGTAACGCAGTTAGAGGAGCATAGGGAAGTGGGAAAACCTGTTGAATGTACCGGATTGGTATCGAAGAGAGTATTATCGTTCGTTAATACAAAATCAATAATCAACAGGGTTCATGGAGCTCATGTATATTTTCCAAATGAAGGTATGATAAGCATCTCTAAAGCGGAAGAAACTATAGTGCTTGAGAGAGACGAATTTGACAAAGATGTTTCTGGTCTTGCGACAGGTGCGGGTGTCAACCTTTTGGTTAACGCTAAAGCTCTTAAGATTACCAGAAATTCTGATGGCGTTAATGTAACCCTAAGACACGATGGAAATGTTGAAGAAATATCTGCCAGAGCCATTATCGGCGCAGACGGTGCAAATAGCATTGTGAGGAAAGATCTTTTTGGAAAGCGAATAGGCAGAGTCGCTTCTGCATATCAGGTTGAATCGGCCGATGCTATGGAAGACCAGGATAACGTCAATGTGTATTTAGGAAGCAAAATCACGAAGGGATATTTTGGATGGGCAACACCTGTAGGAGATACCTCACGAATAGGCACTGCCTCCATAGGCGGTACCAGCAAAAGCTACTTTCAAGAATTGAACAGAAGATTTAGAAATAACAAAATACTTTCCATAACAGGAGGGCCAATACCCATAAGCACATTAAAGAAAACATATGGTAATAGAACAATTTTAGTTGGAGATGCCGCAGGAATAGTAAAACCTTTGAGCGGTGGAGGTATTTACACTGGAATTCTATCCGGTTCGAAGGCTGCCAGAACCCTCGAGATTGCACTTGAAAACGATAACCTTTCAGAGAGTTTCCTCTCTCAATATGAAAAAATGTGGAAATCTGAAATAGGGAGAGAATTAAAGGTCGACCTTATTATACAAAAACTATTCTCAAAAATAACTGATTACTCTTTCAATAAGCTCTATGAAGTAATATCAAAAGAAGAAAACATGAGGGTAATTAACAGGGTTGGTGACATAGACTTCCCATCGAGAGTTGTAGCGTCACTTTTATTGAGAAATCCAACAATTGCTTCGCATATATTGTTCCCAAGGAATAAAAATTCAGTCACCTAACATTATGTGGAAAAGTGTCCTTTGAATAATACAGTTTAGTGTTACTCACTTACTAAAATAAGAAAGGATTCCTCCATGGAATCGTTCTCAATGTTAGTTCATTTGTCAAATAGAATGCGTTTTTCCCGGATCTAAAATTTAGATATATTACTAACAAATCACTATTGTTTAAATTATACATAAAAGGGTGTGAATTTCTTGAGAGAAAACTGGTGAGAATATGGAATCTAAAGGCTTATTTTATGTCCTCCTGCTTTTGCTGGCGACAATTTCTTGGGGACTCACATTTCCTCTCATAAACCTTTCACTTCAGCTGATTTCACCGGTAATATTTTTATTTATAAGGTTTCTAATATCTGCAATAATTTTGCTTCCCATTGTTGGAATAAAGAAACTTAAGACAAAGGGAGGTGAAATAGAAGGAATCATTGCTGGTTTTCTCCTTTTCATAGGATATTACTTTCAAACGGTTGGATTAAAGTTTACAACGCCTGCGGATTCAGGGATAATCACTGGTTTATATGTTGTAATAGTACCTTTATTATCATACGTTTATCTTAAGAGTAAGGTTTCCAAAACTGATTGGATAGCAGTCATAATAGCCATGTTGGGATTAATAATACTTTCAGACGGTGTATCTGGTTCATCGTCAGTAGAATATGGAAATATCTTAACAGTCATTTGCGCAGTAGGATATGCTATCCAGATCGCTTATGTTTCCAAGCACTCCTCTCATATAGATTCTATGAAATTCACTTTTTACCAGATGCTTACTGTATCTGTTTTTTCATTAATAACAATACCGACATTCACAATATATTATGATCTTGAATCCCCACTTGTAATATTCACACTGATTTTCACAGCGATTTTTGCGGGAATCATGGGCTATTTCTTAATCAACAGAGCCCTTATTTATGTGAAACCAGAGAAGGCAGGCGTTGTTCTCGTTACAGAACCAATATTCGCTGCCATTTTTTCCTATATTTTGGTAAATGACAAGATAGGAATTTATACAATAGTAGGAGGATCAATAATGATATCGGCCATGTTTATTTCAGTCCTTGATACATATTTCAAATCTAAATCTACCAATACGATTATTTAGTTGGATTATGCCTTATCTTTCCTTGGTATGATGGTTAACGCTAACAACCATGCCACCGCTGTAGGTTGCCATTTCAATGCCCGAAAGCATCGCCCTTCCTACAGCTAGCAGTGTGTCCTCTGAATCTACAACGAGAACATCATTTAACGGTATAATGTCAGGATCAAAATCAATAACGAATTTTCGAAAAACATTGTATCCCTTGGCATTGTACTCTGCACTGTCTTCATTCACAACCACCCTGTTTGACGGATACTTTCTTGCATTAAGTAGTCTCTTTCCACCTTCTATATTCAAACCAAGAAAACCGTCGTGGGCTCTCATAGTTGCAAGAAACTTTCCATTCATGCTTACAGTTCTAATCCGTCCTGTTGCTCTTGACTTTGTAATTTCGCTTCCGTCAGGAAAAACTTCCCTGCCTGTTCCACGCCCAAACTGGAAATCACAAAGGGTTCTAATCTTTTCAAGATCAAAATCTCTTATCTTTTCTTTTTTTGAAGGAGAGATTTCTGGAACTTCATGGGAGGGATATTCCATATAATGAGCGGTATCAATTATCTGCTCAATAGGATAAGCTTCCTCCAGTTCAACCGGAACATCAATTCCCATCCACCTTATAAAATAAGGTGAACTGGATTTTTCATATTGTTCTTTAATGAATTTTCCTGATAATCTGGAGGGTTGCCATGCGCCTTCTGGAACGTGATTGCCTTGTCCCTCGAATCTGGGATTTCCTGATATGAATTTTTTTAATCGCTCAAAATATGGATTACATTCAGAACTTTCATCAAAGTAATATAATGGTGGCTTTCTATAAAGTTCAAAGAAGGGTTCAATTTTACCTTTATACTTTAGTATGTTCTTAAATGCCGCGTATAAAGCTGGGTGTGCTCTTGACTTTTCCTCAACATACTGCCATAGCGTTTGTTCATAGATTCTTTCTCTAATCTCCTTCAATTCCATGAAAATCGTGAATAAATTGTGATGAGCGAGCACTTTAGTCCTTTCTTCCACAGGTGATTCCCTCAATTCTTTAGACGTATATTTACCATAAATGGGACTCCACATAGGGAATTCCATTAACTCTTTCAGATCTCTGGTTCCTTCCTGAAAAAGCAATCTTCCATCCCTTGCATATTTCACATACGAAGCTGAATCAAATATATCTACTCCAAGCAAAACCGCCATACCCATGAACATAGGGTGACCACCTCCAAAGAGATGTATTGGCTTATCAAATGATGCATTGAGCTTTGAATTTATTATGATTTCACACAGTTTTCCATATCTGTATTGTTCTAGCAGTGGAACTACTCCCCCTATGGGCAGGTAACCTGCCTTAGTTCCTGACATAAGTTTTGCACTTTTTTCCCTGAGATCGTTGTAAATTGATCCCTGTATGGGCCCAGCAAGAATGGTCTGCCTTTCGCCGGAGAGCTCAGTCATTCGTCTGTATGTTTCATCTACAGCTTTCTCTGCCTTGTCATGAGAATCTTCTGGTACCGAAAATATATCGAGAATAGTAGATATATCGCTTCCTATTTTCTCCTGAAAATCTACAATTTCGATGTTTCCATATTCAATATCTCCATAAACATAACTTTGGAATGTACCAGAATCGGTCATTATTGGACCA
>JAJYDZ010000182.1 GCA_021790415.1 Thermoplasmata archaeon
GTTATTGTTATAGTCATTGCTTATTTAGAGAGATGGGGAAAATTGCGAGGAAGTGTTAAAAATTAGTGAGGTTTCCTATCAATATTCAGCAATCTACAGTTCCACCTGCTCCTCAATTATTGAAAGGTGGATGAGCATTCCAAAAAGACCTCTCCATTAACAAAAATTAGCTTCAGAAGATGATGGATATTGGCAAGGGAAAATATTTTTTCCAACTGAAAGCTAAAGCTGGGTTATTCGTTTTCAAATGTGCGGAAAATAAGTTACTAGTTTAGAACAAAGCAATTATTTGTCAAAAGAAAATGTCCAATTATCGGTCCCACATATGGAGATGGTAACTAATTTAGGGAAACCAGTTAAATACATTAATTCCACAATCGATACTTCGCAGGGTGCATTCTATTATCATAGTACTTTATATACGGTGAAACTTAATGGAACTCAATACGAAGCATGGAAGGTAAACGTAACTACACCAACCGGAAACTTTATAGACCCGTGGGTTTGGGTTAATATAAATTATTATGTCTATACCGCCCCGTGGTGGTTAGGAGGATGGTCTGTAACATATGGAGAATCCGATAATTTCAATGTAGAATATTATGGCTCATCAGCGCAGTCTTTTTTTAATACTTGGAACAGCCTAACTACTGTGGCTAGTTATGGCACCGTAGCCGCTGGCTTAATTGCACTCTTCTCACCTATACCGCTTTTGGGACAGGCAATTGGTGCCGCTTTACTAATCATAGGTGCTGGGATGACTTATGAGTCATCGACAATGACTAATTATTATGAAAGCACTGGATATTCGTATATTCACCTAGATTTTGTTAATAATTACTATTACCCATGGGATGCTGAAGGGGGTTCTATAACTTCATCCGTTGGTTTATACGGTTTGAATTCAGCAGGAGGCGTTTATACATTCTGGTACAACGTACCATTATATGCTTATGCAGGTGTAGCAGGAATCGCTTTAAGTGGCAGTATTGCTGGGGTATCTCACGCTTTCATAAGTGAATATGGAAGTGGCACACAAGTATGGTTTAATTAGGGGGTGAAAATTTTACTACTTTTTTTTTGGGTTCTGTTACTTTTAATAGAATCTGGTGGAATAATATACGTGATTTTACGAGATTTCAGATCCCAGATCCCTATCAAAGCATTGCTTTATAAAAAACTGATACTTTTGTTTACGACGGCTGCATTAATAATAGGTCTCTTAGAGATATATATTTTTTGGTATGCACTTTCAATGGCAGGATATCAGAATCCCGGAGAACAGGATGGCTTAATCATCATGGTTTCAACTTTCCCTCTGTTTATAATAGTGGGGTTCTTAAACGCGAAATATTTGACTCTAATGAAAAGTCAAAAGTAGATAGTTCTAGAATCCTTATTTCAGTTGCAGAGGAAAAATCAGTTAATTTACACCAACTTAAATTCTCTGGTTAACCTTAACTTGTTACATTCTTAATGGCATTTTATTTATGAAAATGTCCGAGGGAACTAGAAGAAATATCCTTTCTTCGTATTTTCGTGAACACGCATAAGCATTGAAGATTGCAAGCTCATAGTCCCCCCAAAACTCGAATAATATCAGGCACATGAAAAAGTTCGTGGATTGACTAATGACTAAATATGTAATTGCGTTGATAGAGCACTGAGTATTTTGTTTTTTGGAGTGGAAAGGTATGTCATATTCTCATAGGGTAAGGTGCTTTGACAGCATAACCATAAGGCCAGATAAGATCACGGATCACGGAACCAAGGGAACATTGTTGATGAATGGGAATACCTCATTTTCTTTTGAAGAAATATTCTCATATAACCAAAAAATCACGAACAATGAGAATCTATCGGGACTTGCAATGGCCGGTTCGGCAATAAACTTCTCTTTTTTTACCAGAGAACTCATACTTGATTTTCCGGTAACGCGTAATGATATTGATTTCCTGAAGGAAATGATCAGGATCAATAACATTGAGGTATTCGTCAACTCAATCTGCAGGAGAAGATATGAATTCTTTAAACGTCAATATCTTCCCTCAGAAGAGGAGATAAATCCACATACCGCTGAAGGTGAAACAGTCATTGTTGCTGAAAATATCAAAGAGAATGAGCAGGAGGAAGTAAAGGGCAAAGGGAGTGTAATGATCTCTTCATCTGGTGGAAAAGAAAGCCTGCTATCCATGGGTATAATGAGACAGATGAATTATGACATAAAGCCATTTTTTTACAATGAATCCGGAGCGCACTGGCTCCCTGCAAAAACTTCATATTATTATTTTAAAAACATTGGGCTTGACGTGATGAAAGTTTGGTCAAACACCGACCGATACTACAAAAAAACTCTGAGAAATATGGAAATAATGGATAAGAAACAGATTGAAAATAAGGCCGATTCATATCCAATTCAGCTCTTCATTTTCCCCGTATATCTTTTGGCTTCTCTGCCGTTTGTTTACAAACACGGTATATCAAACATGATCATGGGAAATGAATTTGATGATCCTACCGCAATGGAAAGATACAAAGGTATCGAACACTACTTTGGCGTTTATGATCAAACGTGGGACTTTGCAGTTGCCTTCAACAAATTCTTGTCATCAAAGGGAATAAACTCAAGTTTATGGTCTATTGTATATCCTGTATTTGGTTCCGTCATTGAAAAAGCGCTCATAAATGAATTTCCCGATCTGTATAAACTTCAGAGATCATGCCATTCGTGCAAAAGCATCAAGGGAACAATTATTCCATGTGGAAAATGTACGAAGTGTCTCGGGGTAAGGATGTTCATTGAGAACGCGGAAGGCGATCCTTCTGTGGTGCATTATGAAAAGGACACAAAATCATTAATGAATCAAGTTGAAATGGCAAAAATGAGACTTGACCCAGATGAACTCTACTACCTCAAGCAATATTTGACAGAATCAAAGAGAATAAATAATCATGTGGAAGGGATCCATCTGATGCCGGGAGAAAGTGAAACCTTTAGCAGGACACCCGAAGACATGCGAAAAGGTTTTAGAAAATTCTTTGAAAAATGGACAAACGGAACCTGGGAATTGAACGATGGAAAATGGGTCAGAAAAGAATGAGGAAATTAGGCAATAGAGTCGATAACTTTCCTTATATCTTCCTCTGATTTGCATTTAGCATATTCTTCCAGAATCTCCATATTGAGTGAGATAAATGAATGCCCCCATGAAAACTTAGAGATTATTTGTTCGGCAAGTTCCCTGAATCCGGTAATAATAAGAGCAGCACTTACAGCTTCCACAGAAGAAAGTAGATTCCATTTCCCATAATTTACAGGATTTGAGGCAAGAAGAGGTGGGAGAATCCTACCGTATCTGAATTTTGTTCCTGCCATAAGATCATTTTGTTTCCACGAACCCTCAATTGCAGTGATTCCTCTCTCAAGAATCAGATTTCGATCAGAACTCATAAGATATTGAGAAGATGATACAGTGAGGACCATAGATCTTGATGCCTTTCCCCGGTCTATTCTCCTCGCCAAATTGAATCTTTCAAGTTTTTTCATAGTTGATTTTTTTGGATCATCCTGATAAAGGTAGATGAAAAATATTTGTGGGTCTTTATTTTCCATTGGCATTATGTCATCACAGAATGGGGAGATATCTCTTGACTTCCCATTCCATAACATGTGATCGGAAGGCGTCCCACTCTTTCTGCTTTACAGTAAGAAAATTCTCGTATACATGGTCTCCAAGAATCTCCCTCATCAGCTTACTCTCCCTCATATGATGCAGTGCTTCGCCAAGGCTTTCCGGCATGGCATAAACGCCAATCTTCTTCCTTTCTTCCGCTGTCATATGGAATATATCTTTTTCAACTGGCTCTGGAGGCTCCAATCCTTTTTTTATACCGTCAAGGCCCATGCCAAGTATGGTGGCAAACTGTAAATACGGATTTCCCGCAGGATCAGGGCATCGAAGTTCCATCCTTTTTCTCATCCCTTCCCCTGCAGGTATTCTCACCAGAGCAGTTCTGTTTTTGTTTGCCCATGAAATATAAACCGGGGCTTCATATCCTGGTATTAATCTCTTATAAGAATTGACCCATGATGCTAAAACAGCAGAGCCCTGTGAAACATTCTGCAATATTCCGGAGAGATAATTTCGCATCATTTTGCTCATTCCAAACTTTTCCTTTTCCTCGTAGAAAAGATTCTTCTTTTGATCTTTCAGCATTATGCTCTGATGTATATGCATCCCTGATCCATTCACGCCATTGAGAGGTTTAGGCATAAAAGATGCATATAGACCATGGCTCTGTGCCACATTTTTAATTATGCTTTTTAGTATGGAAATTCTGTCTGCCATTAGAAGTGCTGGAGCATATCTGAGATCAATTTCCTGTTGACCATAGGCAACCTCATGATGGGCTGCTTCAGGTTCGAATCCAAGAGTTCGCATATCAGTAAGAATCTCCTGCCTAACCTCACTGGACAAATCCATGGGGGTATTATCAAAGTATCCGCCAAAGTCACTGGGTTCACTGGTTGGATTTCCACCCGAATCTCTTTTGAAAAGGAAAAATTCAAATTCCGGACCAACAAAAAATTCCTGCCCTTGGTCCCAGAGCTTTTTTAAAAGCCTTTCAAGGACAAATCTCGGATCACCCTGAAATCTCTTCCCGTCTGGAGAATAGGCATTGCAAATATATCTCGCAAGCTTACCTGTCTGACCTGAATATGGAAGAACTGCGAATGTTGAAAATTCAGGCACAGCCCTCATATCTGACTCTTCTATCTGGGCATAACCGGCCACAGAACTTCCATCAAAGACAACACCTTCATTTAAAGCATCTTCAAAACGATTTTTGGGTACAGTGAGTGTTTTCACGGTACCT
>JAJYDZ010000183.1 GCA_021790415.1 Thermoplasmata archaeon
TCCGATCTAGGAAAGGATGGATCGGCGTTTATCCATGATGGGAAAGAACGCCATATTCACAAGCATCATGGACATGGATGCAAAAAACGTCATTGATCTGTACAGGAAGAGAAACAGGGTTGAACACTGTTTCAGGACAATAAATACAGTGGACATGGCATTTCCCATATATCACTGGACTCCACAGAAGATAAGGGTTCACATGTTCTTCTCACTCATGGCATATCTCTTCCTTGCACTCATATACAATGAAATCCATTCACGTGATGAATCTGTATCACTCATATCCACAATGGGATACATGAAGGACATAAATCTGAACTATGCCGCAAGAGGGAAGAGTGTGACAGTGAAAATGGAATGTAAATCAGATATCTCGGAGTTGATCAGAAAGGCAATGAACCTGGAAAGCATGATAAAGGATTAGTGCACCCACACCATAGTGTTTGGAAACCCCTGAAAAATACTGATTCAATGTCAACTAAAATTAAATGGATGTAAAGTCACGCATTAAAAAGTCAGTATAACCTACAAAATATAAAGGCAGAATTGCTAATAGTGACTCTTAAGATTTGAAACACACCAGATCACCGCTAAAAGGAGCAGCATGATATAGAAAAACGTAGGAATCATAAAAATAAGGCTCAATTCGAGAGACCGGAATGGAGAGCTTGATACCCCATTGAAAGAATAGACTAGCAAATTTTGTAAGTTAAAACCCACTACCGAAGGGTATCCCAATGGTGCTATTGAATTATTATAATCTTGAGTTGGAATAAAATAACTTTCTTCATTCCCCAAAGATAAAGCCACAGAAGAGTTCTGACCAATACCCAAAATTGGACCAATAATTGCTACATTTAACAACTGCACCATCGGTATCCACAAGAAGTAGCAGAAAGCAACAACAAAGAAACTAATCAATATAGAGGATGACGACTTGGAGGTTGAAACCGAAATCAAAAATGTTATAGATGCAAAGAAAAGTATATATAGAAATGTCGGGAACACCACGAAAATATATCTCAACAAATAATCTGGAGTAGCTTCTCCAGAAATGAAATACGAAAGGATTGCTCCCGGCATAACGAGTGTAAAAGCGTATAATAAAGAAAATGAAATCAGCAATGACATTGTATGACGTCTTATTATTCTTAAGCTAATTGGTTCTGACAGTATTTTCTTTAGTGAATTATCAGCAACTTTAGAAGAAATTACGTCATAGAATAGCAACATCACAAAAAGAGGCGACAACAATGTATAATACGTTGATAAATTTCCACTTGAAGTCAGAGGGTTTAACTCGTTTGTTCCGCGTGCCGAGTACGATGTGATTATAGAGAATACTCCAGCTAATGCAAGGATAGCATACAGCGCATTATAATTCCCACTTTTTGTTTTTATCAAAAGTCTAAGAATAGGATCCTTAAACGTAATCATCCCTCCTGAAAATGTCGTGTGGTTCCGGTTTTCTCATTTCAAAACCTTCAGAAATAAGTCGCCCAGCATAATCTGATGGAATCATAGAAGAATTTAGCCCAATAGGTATACAACTAACCTTTGAGAAATCAATGATATGATTACTTATTGTTTGAGGGTCTGAATTGACAATAACGAATTTCTCTTGAAATCTTTCAATAATTTCTTTGTAACTTCCGTTCTCCACTATTCTGCCTTTAGATAACATTAGAATGTTCGTGCACACAGTGGATAATAAGTCCAGGTCATGAGATATTATAATTGCCGACTCAGATAAACCTTTTCCTTCCTTTATGGATTTGAGAATTTCCGTAATATCCGATTTGGAAGCTGGATCTAAGCCTTCGGTGGGTTCATCCATTACGACCAACTCTGGCTGTCTGAGAAAATATTCTGCAAATGCCAGTCGTTGCTTCATGCCTCTAGAAAGATCTTTATATAATGTTTTCCCGGATCCAGACAACCCAACCAATTTCAGTTTCTCTAATAATTCTTGTTCTGAGGATTTATGTGGTAAAAAATTAGATACCAATTCTATGTTTTCAAATACGCTTAGATTATTAAAAAAAGGGATATCTAAAGAAACTATAAGCATATTAGATTTAAGAATACGCCATTCTTTACGCAATTTGGTACCTTTATAGTATATCTCTCCAGAATCAAGTCTTCTTATCCCTGCAATAGTCTCCACTAAGGTAGTCTTCCCCGACCCGTTGGCTCCAGCAATTCCAAGGACATCACCTTTGTTTAGTTCAAGGTTTATTCTACCTAGTGTAAATTTATTATAAGTGACCGAAAGGTTCTCAATTCTTAAAATTTTCTCCGTAATCGTCTTCGCCTCCGTTTCCTCATATCTGTTTTCTTCTTTTTATGTAATAATACTATGACCAAACCTGTTGCAATTACAACCATTATTTCCGGGTAATACGAGTTTAATGTAGGGATGTTACTTGCATGTGGGGGTTTATTTTTTTGAATTGGTGTCCATGAAAAACTAAAAAAGGTATTATCGCTTGCAGGAGAAACGGATAAAAATAATATCCCTTCATAATCTCCTGACAAATTCAAGTATAATGTGCCATCTTGAGTTAATTTTACAGAATAAATAGATTTTAACAATTCATCGAAAAATGTTACATCAACCGATTGGTTATTTCTGAAACTGATTTTTATTTCTGAGTTCCCGCCGATATTGGGTACGATCACGAAAGATTCGGAGGAAGATAGTTGAAAGCTATAAATTTTGTCAGGATCCTGTGCGAATAATGAGAACATCCATTTCCCTGAACCCACAGAGTTTAAGCTGTATATTCCAGATTTATTGATATTCACGCCATGAAACTCATAATTATTAGTATAAAACTGCTCAGTGAGGCCATTTCCAGCGAAAGAAACGTTATAGTAACTTTCGAAAGGGGAAGAGGTTGCTAAGTTTAAGAAATATGTTCCTGCCATGAGGTAAATATCCCATTTCCCATTTGGGCCGGATGAGTTATGGACATCGAAAGGGTTAACGGTGCTAATCGAGTTAAAGTAGGAAGTAGGCAAGGGTTTAGTGTTCAAACTTAAGTGAAAATCAAGCCCGTTGATCGGCACCACTATAAGTAACGCCATTGTGATGATCAAAATCTTTGCCCTATTCATGTAATTACACACCACTATTAAAAAAATTTATATTTATATAAATAAATTTGGTCATGCTACACTATTTGGATAAAATTGGTATTGGCTTGCACCACTATTGTACGTGGCATAGACCCAACCAGAACCACTAGCAAAAGGATTCCAACCGCCAGTCCACCACATATAGTATTGAACACTGACGCTACCTTCCACAGAAGCTTGACTATTCGTGGCTGAAACTTTCCCACAATACGCCCCACTCATTGTTCCCCAAGTATCCTGATCCGCCATGGTGTAGGAATGCTGCCAATCAAACTCACCATAATAGCTAGCGTTACCGCCAGAAACGGTCCCCGTATCATATCCGTTATAGCCTACGCTTACTGTGACTGATGCACTGCTTCCTAAGCCCACTGACGCGCTTCCAGTACTTATTGGGTTTTTGGAAATTGGATTGGCATTTACATTCCAGACTTGATTAGAATACAGGGCCATCGAAGTATAAATTCCACCAATATCAGCCGCATCACTGCCTGATCCCTTAAAAAACTGTGTTGCCACTATGTACCAATTGGAACCTGGATTAGATTCACCACCCGGGTATCCAACATAATAATAATATGCCGTTCCCCAAAAAACTTGATTGTTACCATTCCAATTTCCAGTGAATCCTTGCGTACTCCAAAGTAGTAAATCCCCAGTTTTTGGGAGGCTATCTGGTTTTACAACTTGGCTTGTGGTATTCGCTGCGTTTCCATTGTAATGCATTAAAACAGTTAATGTACTCAAAGAGAATATTATCGGTAGCAAAGCCATTATTAGAGCAATAACTTTTTTTGCCATTTGATGTTATTGTTTACAAAATATAAAAATATAGTGTAGCATACACAACTAATTTTATTTTATACCATGATTAGTAATCATCTTCACATATAACGCAATAACTAATTCCGTATGCACCTAAATACTCAAAACCATTATACAATCATGAAGGAACTCAAAATAGCCAACGCCAGAGACATATTTATAGCAATCCGAAATGAGATATTCAGTTCGGGTGAATCAAGGTGTGAACATGAGTTGCATGGAGTCCTCCGTGTAAGTGAAGCTATGGGTTGTTATAATACAGGAGATATCCTTGGAGAAGACCCAAGAACTGCAGAGAGATGGGGTTAAGAGATTCAATGAGAACGAGTTTGGTGCTTTCAAAGAAGGCAAACGAATTGGAAGACCTTCAAAGCTTACGTTTCAACAGATTGCTGAAATTATCACTAACCTTAGAACTTTACTTTCGCAAAAATTACAGAAACATAATTCATGCCGAATCAGACAAAACCGTAATTTATACCCAATCTTAACGATATTCTGGTGTTGCGCTGACCAGTATTCGATCTAGTGCTTAATTGACTAAGTTCCAAATGGTATTTCTCAGTTGTGATCCCTTAACTTCCCTTTTCTTCCATATGAACGGTTTTGCTTTACTGTTATGTTCATTTACAAACGCCATTATGGCTTCTGAAAGTGCATCAGTGCTTCTGAAACTTGTCCCTTTATAGTCCAAGACATAACTTTATGACCTATATTTCCATACTTTATTATGGGTAGACAACCGTCATTAGAGGTCAAGAGGCATCTAACTTCAACCGAATTAAGAAAACTTATAAAGGAAGAGCAGAAGAGAGGGAAGGTACTGCAGAGGCTCATTTTCATAAATGATCTTTACAATGGGAAAAGCGTTCC
>JAJYDZ010000184.1 GCA_021790415.1 Thermoplasmata archaeon
GCTGTTACACTTCGGGCCATAGTTGCGTTTTCGATTATCGTCTTCCACTTATTTTCTCCTAGGATTTCTATTCCGGCCATGTCTGCTGGTGTCTTTCCGTTAAGGCCCATGTGCGGTTTTATGAAATTGTGATAGACCTCATATCCCTGGATCATCGGAGAATCGTTTGTCTTCAATCCCCTTGTGCATTTCTCCCTGTCTCGGAACTCTCCGTTAGCTCTTTCCATGAGATTATTGTTATGCTCTCCTGTCAGCTTGATTGTGTTTATGTGTATCGAGTCTTTCTTGTTTGAATAGTATTCCTTGTTGAATGCCTCATGATAGGAAGGCAGACCATCCGTTATCATTATTGCTGGTCTTTTTCCTGCCCTCTCCTTTGCATTCCTGAATAGCGTTCTTGCGTCATGTCTCTCTTTAGTTTCCGATACTTCCTGGGCAAGATAAAACCTTGTTGCATCATCCATAAGGGCGAACACATATTTCCTGTTGCCGTTTATTTTGGCCCATACCTCGTCTGCTCTCCACGTATCTCCTACCTGGGGCTGAATCTTTGAAAGGTATTCATCCATCAACGCTGTATATCTTTTGATCCAGCGATAGATAGTTACGTGAGTAACTTTAATTCCCTGTAGTCTCAAGAATTTCTGCGTATTCCTCAGACTTTCCTGAGTGAAATAGAGTTGCATCACGCTTGTTATTGCCTGTGGTGTTGCGTGCATCTTCTCGAAGCCTAAGTTTACGGTGAACCTGTAACCGCAAGCCTTGCATTGATATCTCTGCAAGTCTCCGTATTTATTGTGCCTTACTGCGTGCTTAACTACGCTGCTTGAACCGCAGGTAGGGCAATTCCTCATTTCTACTGGTGAAATTACCTTCTTGACTATCTCCTCATGCAGATGGTATGAAATCTGAACTGCGATTATGTGTTTGCATTTTAGCCCTCTTTTCCTGAAATCAGGGCAGCTGCATATCCAACCTGTGTCCATTTTTCTTACACTATACCAAAAATATTTCTCGCTTTGAGATTGAACTTCATATTCGTTATCGCTTATTCTCTTGACCTGTCCTTCGTGACTGGCTATTTCTTGACCTTTCAATTCTCTTAGGTTTTCCATGTTCATTACCTTCAATAATACCTAATTACATACCTCTATATAAGGTTTTAGGTATTTAATACTATCAATATTTAGGTAAAATTTATATTCTAACATTCGATATAGAATCATGGCAAGAGGAGAAATCACCACCTTGACAAAAGCATCGACTAAAGGTGACTCTTTGAGAACTACGGTTCCTATGTCCATTGTGAGACAGTTTAGCTTAGAAGAAGGGTCCAAGCTACAATGGGAATTTAGGTCTAATGGGAAAGAGATTGAAATCGTAGTATCCCCACTCGCTCCCTAAGCCAGCCGTGTAAATGCTCTGTTGAAATGAAATTTAGATATATTGATTCATTCCCGCGTTTTGAATTCTTGTCAGATAATTGAAGGCAGCCCTAGGTCTACCGGTCCTTATTTCATCTGAAATTTCCTTTACTTCCCTTACATGCGTAGCTATCCTTCGAGGCTTAGAAAAATGTAGTCTAAAATCCATATCCCCTATGACATTTCCAATAGGAAGGCGAGAAGGGAGGTTACCTACTTTTGGAAGTTCTTTATTTGTCTCTAAATACTTCAGCAACTTTTCAAAAGTAAGGTCTCCTGTTTCATAGACTGCCGTCTTACCATATTTGTCTGTCGGATCTTTCTCGTCTCCAGAATCGCCCCCAGATGAATACTTTAGGTTGCCAGATAGCATTGAACTGAAGAATTCCACTCCATAATCTAACATTTCCATTCCGTAATAACCGCTTCTGGGCATAAAAAGAGGAACTCCGTGAGATAATGCAAAATCATCAAGGCTTTCTATAAAACTTAGAAATTGGTTTTTACTGGCACGATCCTTTTTGATATCTTCTATTCTGTTGACAGTGACGGATATTCCAATATGCCAGCGCGCATCAAATGATGACTCAACTATCTTCATTAACTCTTTATATTGTAGTTGCTCTTTATCATTTGATTTAGCATCAAAGCATGAAGCGTCTACATACAGACTGTACCATGGTAAAGCAATTCTCACTTTTGTGGGTCCATCCAAGGGCAGTTTTTTCAGTGTCTCCGAGAAAAGAAATCCAGAAGCCCTATTCATTCTGATTACTTGAGACTGCAATCCCTTCGGTGATGATGAACGAAGTAATGGTACTGGTGGGATAAAAGATGAGGAGGCTAGATTAGGAGCCTCAAACATCATGCTGTTTATTTTTGCAAAATACTCTTGGTCAATCGAAGCCCACACACTTTCAAGTGCTTTGGAATATTCATTTCTCTTAGTGACTACCTTTTGTGAATCTTCCCTTGCGTAGTACCCTTCAATATGACCCCAAACCGCCTTGATAAAACTTCTTTCAAATAATGGTAGCAGTGAAAGGGCTGAATTTTGATCTCTATTTTTTACATTCTTTGAAAAGTTTCCCGCAATGGATGAACTTCCAGCAAAAGAATGAGATAAAAGAGGTCTAATCAGTTTAAACGAGTAGATTTCCATAGGTTCGTAAAAAATGAAATGACGCTCTCGTACAGCAAGTGCGGTTTTAGCGTCAAGTTCAATTGTGACTTGCGGTAAAGAAGATAGAAATTGACTAAGAAACCCCGACTGGATCATCACAGGCCATGATTCAGGTAACAAGTTCATGTGTCTATGAAACACTTTCCAATCTTCTTCTCCCTTTATTTCAGGAATGTACGCAGGGAACGTTAGTTCTTTATCGAAAAAGTAGCACTTCCCTATTCTTGCCGATTCTGTCTTTTCCTCAACTTTAAGTTGAACCAGTTTCTTTTCAGTCTCCAATGCTATCACTTCGCTCTTTCAAAGATTTTACGATTCCTATCAGTTTATCTACATATTCCACAGGTATAACTACACCACCCTCAACTTTTTCTCCGTCCAATATGGAGTATCTCTTTTCTGTCAGATGGATGAGCATTTTACCTTTTGGACCCTTAGATAGAACAGCTTCGATTATGTAAGGAAGACTATCTTCAATTCTATGCGTCCCTAATGCGTGAAGCGGTTGTCCATTGGGATAATAAACAGTAGTCTTTCCAATTTTGGTTGAATAGGCATCCCTTATAAGGCAGAGTTTTTCCAAGAGTCGTCTAGTCACTGGTTCAGATATTCCGGTGAGTTTTGAACAGTCCGATGCAGTTATACCGTTATCCCTTCCAAACCTATTAAGAGCGCTCCTAATGACTTCGGACATTAGAGGTTCTTTTGTTTGAAAAGGGAAATCCTCGAATTCCGAATCCTGTTTAAGACTTCTTAGATCATAATAATTCTCAAAATCGAAATCCTTTAGAGATAACGTATTGAGTTTCCCGCTACGTTTTGTTATGCTTTTTCTCATCAATTTCCTTCACCAAAACGGAATCGCATTTATTCTATTTAAGCCTATCTATCATCCAAGTCACTCCTAGCAGTTTTTGAAACAAAATCCCTTATCTGAGTCAAGTACTACTCTATTTCCCCATCCAAAAGGTTTTGAACTGTTCTCAATATTATTTCTATTCCCTCTTGGTTCTTGACCCTCGCGGCCTCTTCAACCGCTCCTCTCCCAAAACTGAATGCTACGACGTATCCTTTTTTCTTATTCATCCTTCGTATAGCTGTTTCGAAGTTATCAATTACATTTCGTCCTATGTCCTCACTTTGCTTTACTTGAATTGGTAAACTACCATCCAAAGGTGCCGTAAATCCATCTATTCCCATATCTCCAGATTTCCTTGTACTCACATTTCCTAGGAATTTGTCAACTATCACCCAGTTCTGAAATTCGAACGGGGCAAGTTTTTTAACATATTTCAGGTCTACGTCCCCTCTTATCAACATCGGAGAAATTTTGAATTCCTTTTTAAGTCTTTTAGACATTAATTTGCATGCAGTAGGGCTAATGTCTATACCTATCCATTTCCTTCCTAACTTCTGAGAAGCAACCAGAGCAGTTCCGCATCCACAAAAAGGATCAAAAACAATATCATTCTTGTTACTGGAAACACTTACAATTCTTTCAAGTAAAGCAACTGGTTTCTGAGTAGGATATCCTAATCTTTCACCAGTAGCGTCGAACCCTCGAAGCATAGAAATATCCGTCCAAAGATTTTGTAATGGCACACCTTTACTTTCATCGAGATATCGTTTGAAATACAACTTGCCTGTTTTTGTTTTAACAATTCTGCCTTCATCCCACATCTTTTGCATTTTTTCTTTAGAATACGCCCAGTATCTGCCTTCAGGTGGTCTAACTCCCTGAAAATCATATAGTGTGTCCCCACCAGGCTTTGATGCAGTTAGGTTATCTAAATTGTACTTCCTTCCAGTCTCAGATTCTATGTGTTTGTACCATTTTACTTGTGTTGACTCTGGTAATGGCTGGTAAATCGTATTGAATGTATATTCAGATGTTTTTGTGTAGAATAGTATTGTATCTATGACTCTGCCAAAATGTTTGGCTCCTTGCTTTGCATCACTATGTGCATCACTTCTTTTCCAGATAATTTCATTTTGACAATTCGATTCGCCAAATATCTTATTCATTAAATCTCTAAGTTTGTAATTAGCTCTCCAATCACAGTGGAGATAGATACTGCCCGTATCTTTCAATATTCTATGGCACTCCCTTAACCTTGGTTCCATCCAGGAAATATAATGTTCTATACCACCTTCCCATCTGTCCTCGAAACTTCTGATTTCGGCTTTGTCTTTCCATATCACTTCGTACTTTCTGTTTGAAAAAAATG
>JAJYDZ010000185.1 GCA_021790415.1 Thermoplasmata archaeon
GCGCATGTCGTCGCCCATCGGTCTTTGGAATATCCCATATTGGATTAAACAAAGCCGAGGTCATGAAAAATATTGTTCAAAGTCAGGGTATTTTGAATAAGATAACTGCATTCCATGAATACCTTGATTCTGTAAATTATGAAAGTATTCTTACCGGCACTGATTTGATCATAGACTGCACCGATTCAATTCTAACTAGAAATCTTATTAATGAAATTTCTGTCAAAATGGATATTCCATGGATTATGACCTCAAGCATGGAAAAATTTCTGGAATTTAAGTTGATAGTTCCGGGAAAAACGGCCTGTCTCAACTGTCTCACTGAAAATCAGAATTTAATCCCCATAAACTGCTCCTATGACAATGTGGAGTTCTATATACCGTCTCTTGGTTCCATAATGGCAGTCTCTCTGGTTTCAAATTATTATGAAAATTCGAAACTTGAAGACTGTATCTATTTTATGAATATGGATGATTATAGCATCACCAAAATAAAAACTGGTTTGCGAGAATCGTGCAGTGTATGTGCACAAAAGGTCTTCCCTGAGATTACTTCAAAACGTATAATTGGAAGATCCCCTTACTGACCTCCGATGATTGTTAAGGGAGTTATTTTTGATCTTGATGGTACAATTCTAAATTCATTCCAGCAACGAGTCAGGGCTTGGAGGAAAGCCTTTGAAACGCAGGGGATATTCCTTCAGGATTCTGAGATAGAATCACTCATAGGATTGCCCGGCATGGATTTGGCAAAGAAATTTTCCAATAAACCCAATCTCATAGAGGAACTTGAGGAGCAATACTTTCTGGAGATGTTACCCCAAATATCAATATATGAAGATTATGAAGAGACATTAGCTAAACTTGAATCCATAGGAATAAAATCCATAATAGTAACTTCTTCCAGAAGAGCGCTGGTAAATAGGCTGAATCTTGGTAATGTACAAGTTGTCACTATTGATGATGTAATTTCCGGGAAACCAAATACAGAAGCCTATTTGAAAGCATCAGAGATATTGAATGTCAACATTAGGAACATGATTGTTGTTGGCGATTCCATAAATGATATGATTCCTGCAAAAACTTTGGGAATACCGGCTATATTGATAACCCATGGGAGAAATTCAGGTGTAACCCTTTATGACTTTCTAATAAAGGACCTCAGTGATTTAATAAATTGCATTAAACTTTTATGAAGCAGACCATTTCAAACCGTTCATAGAGAATACAAGATTTTTTAACACAGAATTTATTGATTGCCCTTCAGGTATGTGTATAATTCCGGAAAGATTTACATTTCCTTTATTGAATATACCTGAATAATTCTGTAAACTAAAGTTACCAATTAACGATGGCCCATCATATATGAGCATTCTGGACGCTTGAAAAAATAAAGGAATTAAAACCCTAAACCCCAGGGAAAGAAACGCCTGACCGGACGATTCATTAGCTGTGGTTACCTTTGTAGAGGTAATATTTGAAAAAATTGCAGGAATATTCATTGAGAACCCTCCTTTATACGCGGTGAAATTCATAAGAAATAATGCACCATAAACTGCGTCCGAAATAAATAGTGACATGGATGAAAACGGAAACCCCTTTTCTGTCATGCTGCTAATATTTATTGGCAAATTTAACAGTTTAGAAATATTTTCGCCCGGATTGAGTGTAATGGTTTGATTCATTATGGATATTGAAGATGGTATAACACCTTTCGCGTTACCCATCAGACAGAAACCTATGTAAGGCTGAGGGGAACCGATATTAACATACTTAACCACACCATCAATGGAATTAGCAGTTTCCGTGGTGCTAAAATAAATGGAAGCTGATGATATTATGAGGAAAGATGCTATTATTGCAAATGCGCTATACGATATCAATTTGGATATTTTCATATCTTATTATCCTCTGTATGACAATGTCTGATATTATATAAATAGTTATTAAATATTTCGATATATAAGATGGTAAATTTTATGTGGTGCCTTTCGTCTGACTTGAAATGTGTTATTATTCAATTAAATACATGGAAAGACAGGGAGATGCCAGTGGATTTGTACTTCTAAACAAAAATCCAAACAACCATTTATTTAAAAAATAAAAGATTACCAGAAGAGAGTGAGTTGAAAATACAACGGAATATTTGGAACAATATCCTTATAGAAGCAGTTTTGAATTGGAATCTGCACCCGAATATAAGATTCTTGCCTATGCGCTATTCTTATTCGGGTGTTGGGGTTTCCGTTCAATAAGGATAGATCATAGAACAATTACAACCCTCATTTCCTTAAAAGAAGTTATACGATGAAATTGATAAACGGTTATCATATTGCTCTGTGGAGTAGTATTTGTCAGTATGCACTTTGAATCAAAAATGTGAAGATAGGGGGTACTTCCTCTTCATTATTTTTGTAACTGAAACGGTATGCGTAACAACCTCTATAATTTGTGTATTTTTCCAATAGTTAGTTCACGATATCGAAATTCGATATTGTTAAATATTTACCTAAAATATGGAAATGCGATATAATTGGATGATGAGTCATCGTTTTCAACTGGAAGAAAACATGGATTGTTAAGATTCTGGGTTTTGAATCTGTTAACTCAGAAACAACTCAACGGTTCTGAGATAATAAAGGAAATTGAGTCAAATTCAATGGGGTGGTGGAAACCAAGTCCCGGTTCAATATATCCGCTTCTATCCAAGTTGGAAGAAGATAAACTGGTTATTCGAAACGATGATAACAGATATATTATCACTGACGAAGGAAAGAAGATTGTAGACAAACATTTTCAAAGAGTCAGACGTTTTTACAATCAAACCAATCCAGATGATGTTAAATCAGTGCTTGAGAATATTCATTCAGAACTAATGTTCATACTTGATTCCCATATGCCATTTGATGGTGCTGAAGAAAAAATAGAAAAGATACAGAAAAGATTGGATGAAATTAAAAAGAAGTTGATAAAATGACAGAATATATTATTGAAACTACAGATTTAAGAAAAACTTATCCGGGAAACATTATGGCAGTCAAGGGAATTCATCTCCAGATAAAACAAGGAGAGATCTTTGGATTTCTTGGACCTAATGGTGCGGGAAAAACAACAACCATAAAGATGCTTTCCACCTCAATCACCCCGACATCCGGTGATGCAAAGGTTATGGGATATGACATTGTTAAAGACTCAATGCAGGTTAGGAGAAATATTGGGGTAGTACCGCAGGATCTCACAACAGATGAAGATTTAAAAGCAGTGGAAAATTTAAGAATGGTCGCAAGATTTTACGATCTTCCTAAAGGTCCCTCAAACAAAAAAATCGACGAACTCCTTGCTCTGGTAGATCTGGCTGATGTTGGTGACCATTATGTAAGAACATTCTCGGGTGGTATGAGAAAGAGACTGGAACTCATAATGGGCTTGGTTAATGAACCAAAGGTTCTATTTTTGGATGAACCGACTCTGGGACTTGATGTGCAAACAAGGGCCAAGATGTGGGATTACATTAAGAAAATTAGGAGTGATTTGGGTGTCACCATTATATTAACAACCCACTATCTTGAGGAAGCGGATGAGCTTTCCGATAGGATATGTATCATTGACCATGGAAATATTATTACCATAGGAACCTCAGCAGAACTAAAGGCTTCACTGAAAGGTGATACCATAATGGTGGAAACTAAGGATGAAGAGACTTTAAAGAAGATATCAGGTTTTACAGAATCTGTTGAGGAACCACTAATAAACGGAAAGGAGATAAGACTTACCGTGAAGGATGCAGATTCAGACCTTCCACTTCTAATGGATTTCATGATAAAGAATGGAATTACACCCATGAAGATGTCTGTACAGAAACCTTCACTTGACCAGGTGTTTTTGAAATTGACCGGAAATGAAATCAGGGAAGAGAGCGGTGAATCAGCGTTTAAACAGGCAATTAATATGAGGAGGTTGAGAAAATGAGTGGACTAATCCCCTTAACTGTAAGAGAGTTAAAGAAGTGGTACAGGAATCCCGTATTCTTTTTCGTCGGTCTAATACAACCGATCTTCTGGATTGTACTATTTGGCAGTGCTTTTGATTTAACAAAATTATTGGGGGCTTCGGGAGTCTCTTCTACCCTGAGTCCGTTCTATCCTGCCCCTAATTACATTACGTTCATAATTGGCGGCATACTTACAACAACAAGCCTTTTCACGGGTATGTTTGCCGGTGTAAATATAATTTGGGACAGAAGACTTGGGCCAATGTCCAGGTTCCTTGTATCGCCAATTAGCAGGAGCTCCATAGTATTCTCGAAGGTGCTTTCAAGCACTTTCAGAATATTGGTTCAGGCAGTAATTCTTCTTGCAGCCGCTTTGATTATCCCTAACGGCCTAGTGCTACAGAAAGGATTTAACCTCTTCAGCGTGTTTGTTATAATAGTGGCACTTGTCCTCATTGCATTTTCCTTCTCCTCTGTATTCAGTATAATAGCAATTAGACTTAGGAAGATGGAAACAGTATTCGGAATAATCAACCTGATAAACTTACCGCTAATATTCGCCAGTTTTGCCTTATTTCCAAAGACGTTGATGGCATCATGGCTGGGAACTGTTGCAGAATACAACCCCGTTTCATGGTCATCTGAGGCGATCAGAACGGTTCTATTGTATGGAAATCTCACATCCTCTCAGACTAATTCAGTTCTTCTTTACCTTCTTTATCTGTTCCTGCTGGCTGTTTTCCTGGTAGTACTTACATGTATATTATCTGAGAAAGAAATAAGCGATTAAACTAATCCCAATCATCATATTTTTGTTACTTCCATAAAGCATAATTCC
>JAJYDZ010000186.1 GCA_021790415.1 Thermoplasmata archaeon
GTTAATGGTAAAAAATCACTTCGCAATTGTTATTTCTATGGAGGAAACATTTGATTCTCCTCTTTCTCCCTCAACTTTCTCTGTTGTTATATGGATGTCTGCGTATTTTGCATTTGGCATGAATTTATTCTTGGTAATTTCTGCTATATCCACGGCCTTGCTTATGGATTTTCCTCTAGCTTTTATTACTATTTTCTCCACATTGTTGGTGTTAAACTGAGTAACAACAGCTAGCACATAATTCATTGTCGGTTTTTTTCCTACGTAAATGATGTTATTTTCTTCTGACATTGCAAATCACTTGTGCTGTAAATCAAAAAAAGGTATTTAATTATATCTCAATAATTACGCCTCTTTCTTAAAAGAAGAAATCATTTCAGCCTTATCATGGTTTCTGTATTCTTTATACCCTTTATTTCTCTTATTCTGTCAATAAATTCATTCAATTCAACAAGATTCCTGTATGAAACCATTATTGCCATATCAGACTTTCCTGCAACCTCATATACCCTGGCAGATATCTTCTTTAATTCCTGCAAAATTCCGGTTTTGCTTGAGGGATCGTATCTTGAAAGTATAATGGCCTCCTTCATTTCTGTTGTTTCTATGGTAAATCTGCTAATAACATTCCTTTCCTGAAGACTCTTTATTCTTCTTCTAACGGTACCTTCAGAAACATTAATTACTGTGGCAATAGCCTTATTTGTAAACCTGCTGTTTATTCTGAGTAATTCAAGAATCTTTTCATCCAGAAGATCTATGTTTTTATTCTTTTTATCTGTAGAGTGTTCCATCCGCCCCTTTTTCCTTTGCTGGATTTTTCTTGATTAATTCCTTCGGAACCTGATTCATTCTAATAATATTGGTTGCCTGAACCATGTATATTGGGAGTCCTGTATTCGGATCATTTCCACCCTTCATGATTGCAACAATCTCCATCTTTATCTGAATTACAGAACCATCTTCCAGCTTTACCTTAACCCACTTTGGTTCTTCTTCTATTTCAAAATTAATTATCTCCCCATTATCTGGAAGACCTCCCTGAAACACCATAGTCATGAATGTATTAAGAATATATAAATTAGATTGGCTTAATCATTCCTGCATATCATGAAAATCTATTTTATCCATTAAGACCTACGGAATTTAAGCGAGGGTTGCTGAGCTTGGCCAAAGGTGCTGGACTTAAGATTCAGTCGCGTAGGCGTTCGTGGGTTCAAATCCCATCCCTCGCATTGTATTAAGATTTCAATGCGTCTGAAGGAGAATATGGCGTGAAGCGGCGTTTGTTTAAATATACATTTCATCCTTCGTAAGGAGAACTTTAAACATACAAACCGTAAACCTATTTAGAGAGGTAGATGATGATATGTTATGTTTTTTAAGATCCATGATCACAAATTCAGTCATACCTTCACCATAAAGGCTTAATGGATAATGATACACGAATGTATTATAGCAGTGGCTGGTGCACCATCGGCGTTCGCAATGAGAGTCTACTCCATGAGAACAGGGACGTAATCTATCAGGCTCATGGGAGATGTGCTGAGGAAGATAGATAAGATGAAAGAAAGAGAAAAAACATCAGTCGTGTTTGATGAATTATCCTTGCAACATAAGGGCAATCCTCCATAGTTTACAGTTCTTTGATTTTCAAGAAATGGCGATTTAAATATGTATTTTTTGTGGTATAGGAATGCAACAAAATATTGTTAAAATGGTTTGAAGAACCAAACGACAACAATGGAACTGTTTATCCTCTTATTTTTTTGATTAGACACACATTAGAACTGGGTCTCAAGGAAATAATAAGAGAATGCTTATTGCTTGGTAGTAAATCAGAATCATTAGAAAAGGATGAAGTGAAAGAAGTATGCTTTCCCCCAATCCATTCCTTCCTATTATAAGGTTTACACCTCTCTGTATTTTAAGTTCTACGTTTTCTAAAGTTACTTTCTTTCTAAAATTCTTGTATAAGTTCCTGTATTCTATCTATATGCTGTTAGAATTAGATTACATCGTTTAGGCCCTCTTTCTCTTCCTTTTTTCACTTTCTCAACTATGCTTATTATATTATTTTTACACTTTAAAGATAGCACAAATTATAATTTTCTATAAAATATTAATTCTTCGTTTTCCCTCTAGATATATGGGGAAATAGAATTGAATTTTAATACCTGTTTAAGCTCTTTCTTAGTCATTTGTGAGCGGGAAGACTCCTTTCACAAGATAGGGGATGAAAGTGAGCGGAAGCTTATTGTCTTTTTAAGGATAATATAATGTCCACTGCCAGATAGAAATGAAACAGGTCGGTTCGCATACTGCTTCATGCTTGCCCGCATCAGTAAAGTCAGATGGCTAGCATGAAGGACATAGTACCTTTGGACCGAAGGGAATTCAAGTCCATGGGGGATTCCGCCAGCAACCTTTAAAGTGGGAAACTCCCTGCTAAAACTGGGAGAGGAGATCACATTTTCACTTCCTCATATGAACAAATCAGTTGATAGGTATTTAAGACCAGAATCTGGAAGTATCGTAACCACGCAACTGTCTTTTTCAAGAACTTCAGCCGTCTTCAGGCAGGCTGCAACGTTTGCACCACTTGAATATCCTGCAAAAATGCCTTCTTTTGCAGCGAGATTCCTAGCGGAATTCATTGCCTCCTCGTCTGACACAGTAAGATAGCCATCAACTAAACTGTTATCCCAGAATGGTGGTTTAAATGCATAACCTCCACCTTGTATCCTATGTCTTGTTGATAGGATCTTCTTCCCTGCAAGATAGGGTGCAGATTCCGGTTCAACGACAAAGCATTTCACGTTTTTATTATGGTTCTTCAGGGCACGAGATGTCCCAACAAAAGTGCCCCCAGATCCAACATAAGTGACAAAAGCATCTATTTTTCCATCCATTTGTGACCATATCTCCTGTCCTGTTGTCTCTTCGTGTGCTTTCGCGCCGTCCGGATTATTGAATTGATCCGGTCGGTAAGCATTTAATTTTGAGGCGAGTTCCTTTGTTTGAGTTTCTACGAGTTCAAGATCCTCTCCAGATACGAATCCCGGTTTCCCACTTGGTGCCTGCGGTACAAGAACGACTTCAGCACCGAGTGCAGACAGCATTCTTCTTCTCTCTACAGAGTTTCCCTCAGACATGACGGCAATAAATTTATACCCCTTTACTGCACAGACTATGGCAAGTCCTGTACCCATATTACCGCTGGTTCTTTCAATTACTGTAGCCCCAGGCCTAAGTTTTCCATTTTTTTCTGCTTCTTCAATAAATTTAATGGCAACCCGATCCTTTATACTTAAACCTGGGTTGAAATATTCTATCTTTGCGTAAACATTAATTTTCCCCTCTCCGAAATCTTTTTTAGGTGAACGAGTGGTGTCTCCCCTATAGCTCCCAAGATATTGTTTAATACGCTTTTCATGTGCTCCAATAGTATTTCAAATATTTAAGTTATTGTATCAGTTTTTTATTGAAATTTTAAAGAATTTTATGGTAACCGGCATGATGAACTTTCTACTCTGGATGATTCAAATAGTTTCCTCCCCGTATAAAAATATAAGATGTTCAAAGATCAGTAAATTATGAGACAATTGTCATACCTAAGCATTCTGAAAATATTAATAGGGCATGGTAGCAACCCATATCACATTGATTTTGGAAAAACTTGATAAAATAATTTCTGAAAATAGGATGAGAAAATATTTCAATACACTGATTCTTAAAATCATAATGATCGTAAGAAATTACGGCATCTCTCATAGATCATCATTGAAATTCTTCGGCAGTCACCGGAATTCATGAGCATTGCTGGAATACATAGGATTCCAGACGTTCGAACTCTCTCGTACAGATACATGAGATTAATTGGAATGAAATCAACTCAAGTCCTATGGATATCGTGGATATAGATAATGGCAATCCATCCACTGACTGTTTCACTGTTAGGACATATAAGGATATAACAGCATAGAAAAGACGGAAGAAGGGAAAGTACTGGGATCCTGAAAGTTCAGGGGAATACAGCACAAAGTATTTTGAATACGGAGGAAAGTGCATATATCCCAGGGTACAAATTCTAAGGCATTTGTTTCCGTGATAAATTGCAGATTCCGGAATTGATATGATAGAATACACCCTTGATATTATCTAGTGGCCTCTTGAAAGTTCAAGATCACATCCGGCAGATATCTAGTGGAATAGTTATGCCTGAGATACACTTATCATAAGGTCATTTTCATCAGGATTTCTTGATTTTTCAATTAGATCCCATGTTTGATTGAACAGAGTAGCGGCAATTTTTCTATGCATTTCCTTGTCTATTCCCTTAATATTCATTTCCATTTATCATTATATTTTTCAGATATAAAAATGCAGGAATCAGGGTCCCACATTAAAATTAGGCTAACAGACAAATGGCATATGGTCTATGCATAAATATGATGTTGAAACAATAAAAGTTATGCCATATGAATGATGTCCAGTACAGTATTGTCCTTTAGTAGCCATTCCTGTTAGTATGAAAATTTCAATTATGAAAATTCTCATATAATTATATTTTAATCTTTCATATTTATAATCTGCTAAATTCAAATCATGTTTATAAAAGAGAAATAAGGTTATTTTAAGAAATGATTAACCCATTTATGGTTGAAGAAGAAATATACGAAGAATTAAGAAATAATGTAAGGGAATTTGTACAGCGTGAGGTTGAACCTGTTGCCAAAAAAATGGATCTGGAGGACTATTTCCCGGAGAAAGTCTTCAGAAACATGGGAAAAATGGGATATCTTGGTATTACCGTCGG
>JAJYDZ010000187.1 GCA_021790415.1 Thermoplasmata archaeon
TGTCAAGACAGGATTATTCAAACTTTAAGATTGTTGCAGTAGTAGACAGTGAGGAGGATGAGGCTCTTGAAGTAATCAATAAACTTGGGATAGATTACCTCTTAACGGACCATTATTCAAAAGCTGCTAGTGGTAAAGTCAGGGCCATAACTACTGCAATGAGAAAATTGAAGGATTTTGAGATAATTGTTCTGGCAGATTCTGATACCATAGTACCTGAACACTGGCTAAAAGAACTGATTTTTCCACTGCATAGGAAAGAAATAGGTGCTGTAAGTACTTACCCAAGATTTATTCCAATGGGGGGATTTTGGTCAAAGGTCAAGGAAATCTGGGGGTACATGGGGATCAACATGATGGAATTCCGCCCTAGTCGCTTTGTGTGGGGTGGTTCTGTTGCATTCAGGAGTGAGTTAATGGATGAGGCTTCTCTAAATTATTTTTCAACCGCAGTTTCCGATGATGCTGCAATAACTAAAATCTGCAGGGACAAAAAAGTTGGTATTGCGTATAGCCCTGCTGCTAGTCCAAAAATTGTTGTAAAAGATGATAAAAAAACTTTTTTAAAATGGGCAGAAAGGCAAATGGCCGTCAGCATAATTTTTGATAAAAGAGCTTTAATTGGCGGAGTTTTTGTATATGTTGGAATCATATTTTATCTGGTACTTATAACTTTTATAACTGTTATGATAAATCCATTCTTTGTTATAGGATATGTACCATATATATTGAACCTTATAAACTCCGGAATGCGGGATCCAAAGAATTCAGCATGGCTCATTCCAATTAGTATCATGCTTCCATTTATATATCTCTATAATATAATAAAAGGCGCCAAATCAACCCACATTGACTGGAGGGGTACAAGCTACAGGATTAAATAATTTAGTAAGGATTTGTTTTTAATTAAAGAGTTTCTCATGATATTCTGTTGATCATATACTTGAATAACACTATTTTTATTTATCATCTTTAAATTGTCCCATATAGTGTTAATTCGTCTTTCAAGATAAAGTATTTAATCAAAATCCATATGACAATGAACGTGGATAAACTAAAACTTTCATATGAATTTGGGCTGGTAGGAGGATTATTTCTCATAATAATCGCTGTCTTAGAGTTGGTCTTACACTCTGTTAGTAGTTATTTAAAAATATTCGGAACGTTTCCTTCATCTGGGGCCGTCCAACTAATAATATTTGCCCTGATAGCACTCTTGGGAACTGAATTTTCAAGAAGGGATAAAAAAGTTGGATATACCTCTATGATAGTTATTGCAATAGCAGGAATGATTACCTTTGTCAATATTGAGATAGCTGGATTTATAATAATACTTATTGGTGGTATTCTAGTTATGATGAACAAATAAATTTTTTTTTCACAGATCAACATTTTAAATTTGAATAATCGGGCTTCAATATTATTGTGAAAAAAATAATTAGGTATTCATATTAGAGTATTATGGAAACTACTTCTAAACAACATAAGATCCTAATCGCGAACCCAGGGGCAGGGAAAACTGAAAGGCTTTCAGAAGAAGTGGTTAAATTACTCGAACAGGGTGTTAAACCAGAAAAAATAATTTGCGTTACATTCACAATAAAAGCAAGAGGAGAAATGGAAGAGAGAATCTCTAGGAAATTATCAGAAAAGAGTTACACTAATTCGCTTCCTGAAATAGAAACGTTTCACAGTTACTGTATCGGTTTACTAAGAGAATTTGACATTACTCCAGAAATAATATCAGAAAGACTTGCCCGTTACATTTTGACAAAGTCAATTGTTTCCAGAGATGTAACTACAGGAACGGAGGAATCGCTATTTAGAGAAGTAAACAACTATATTTTAACAACGGGCAAAGTAATCAATGCTATTAAACTCATAAAAAGTTTTGGCATACTTCCTGAAGATGTATCAGATTCAGAAGCTCACCACATTCTTACAGAAATGTATGATAATCAGGAAGGTTCGGTAAAAATATCATTAGAAGAAGCAAAGGCTCTTCTAGATAAGTTCCTACTGGTTTTTAGAGATTATGAAGAATATAAAAACCACAATCTGTTGGATTATCAGGATCTTCTTATTCTGGCAAAAGAGCTTCTAAAAAAAATGAAAACTCCCCCCTATGATCATATTCTTGTTGACGAAGTCCAGGATATTAGTGCTTTGGAAAGTCAGATAATAAAGCTGTCGGGAAAGAATATATTCGCCGTCGGCGACTCCAAACAGGCCATATTTGGATTTCAGGGTGGAAATATCGAGAGTTTCAATGCGTTTAGAAATCATAAAGATTTTGAAAGAGAAATAATGATGCACACTTACAGGCTTCCAAGGAATGTAGTGGATTATGTCATATCTTTCTTTAGTAAATTGAACATAGAACAGGATATATCTGAGTTACAGGTAATGGAAAGCATGAAGGAAGAAACACAAGGTGAAGTTAAAATAACTCTTGCTGACAATCCCGAAGAAACTGCAGCTATTGCTGTCAGAAACATCCTAAAAGTGATGTCTGAGGATGAACGCATAGGGATAATCGTAAGAAGTAATTATCAGGCTCTTAAAGTAAGTGATTTTATGAAGGAGATGCAAATCGATCATGGTTCAGGATCCATAGTCACTACGCTTGAAACTGAAAAAAGGGCTATTACAACCTTTATAATGGGAATTCTTTCAACTGAAAAAAATGATGTAATAAAGGCCCTTTACACAGAATATTCTGGGGTATCTCTACGTGATGCGATTAAAACAGTTGACACAATTCAATTCAAAGACCAGTTTGATGAGTTTTTACCGGACCCATTTTTATCAATGAGAAGAAAATATTCAGAAAATTTGGGCATGGTTCAGAAGCTATTCACTGAATATATAATACCCAAATCCATTGAAAAAGGGGAGAATTTTTTCATGGCCGCAAGAGAGCTTTCAAACGCTATACCGGAATTCTTTGAGAAGGTCAAAGGTGGTAAACAGGACCTCATATCTTTCCTAAAACAGGAAAATTCTGATGAAAGTCTTGAGGATGATGTGGAGAAGAGAATAACAATAAGTACAGTTCATAAGGCCAAAGGAAGAGAATTTGATTATGTAGTATATGTACCATCAAGAAAATCATGGAGTGATCCAAGCGGAATGGATCTTATAATGAACAGTATATTGCGAACTCAGGGGCAACACTATGACCCTGACGATAGGAAAGAGGAGGAAAACAGGATTGATTTTGTGGCTCTTACAAGAACCAGAAAAAGCCTCTGGATCATAACAAAATCAAAGGAATCTGAAAGATATAAGATTGATGGAAAATCTGTATTAGTAAAGGTAGAAACTGATACACCTTCATTTGAGACAATGAGTCAGAAACAGAATAGTGAAATGGGTTCATTAACTTCACATGAGAATTCAGAAAAATGGCTATTGGAGTTTATTCAGAAGAAAATAAGCAGATTAAAAAGACTAAGTTTCTCAATGATAGGTTCACTTGAAGAGCTGCCATCCTTTGTATCAAGATATATCCTTGGAGTTTCAGACTTTAGCACAGCTCTTCAGCTCGGTACTAACACGCACAAAATTATAGAGGATTTTCTAACAGATAAAAAGGCACCAGGACTTCTCAGCAATGATGTGGAAGCAAAGAGCTGGAATAACTTTTTGAAATACTATTCAAGCGTCAATAGCCTTCAGGGAGTCAAATGGATTTTGTCTGAAGGGACAGTACAATGTAACGTGAAGGAGCTTTTTCCGGAAATAAACACAGATCTAACAATCATGGGTAAAATAGATGCCGGATATACATTCATGGAAGATGGCGTTGAAAAGACAAGAATAGTTGATTTCAAGACAAGCAAAGAAGCTGGAGACCTTGACAAATATTATGAGCAAATATCTCTCTATTCGCACCTTTACTCCCTTCAAAACAAGATTCCAATAGAGAATATAGAAGGTGAAATAGTAATGCTTAGCGTAAGAGAGGGGAAAATATCTACAGGCAAGGTGGATTTGAAAATCTTTCAGGCAAATTCCCTGATGATAGAAAGAGCTATTGACTCAATAAGAGAGAGAATTGAATTATTTGTTAATGTACAAAAGAACCCATCAACATTGTATGATATGATTCTTAAAGCAAAGGAAAAATATACGCCAACTGAAATTTTTAAGAAGGTTCAGGAAGAGATTTCCATGGAGCTTTATGGCACCCATTAACTACTCTTGCTCTGTCTTTTTAATGGTATTTCTCATCAGTATGGCATAAACTGCAAAGAATACTATAATAGCAGGAATAAGCCCAATGTTAAAGGTTGGTAAAGTGAGAACAGCTATATAGGAAAGATAACCAAGTACGAATGCTGCTAACGCAATTAGGAAAATTGTCTTGGTAAATCTGCCCAACTCGCTTTCCATATCCTGTATATCGTAACCGCCGGTGGAGGAACGTTTTCCAATAAATGATGCGGACTCATAATTTGAAAGCATTACCACAGAAAATTCAGCCAAAGGGAATATTAGGGCAATAAAAACTGTATCCGGAGTATTAAAGGCATATAAAAAGGTGAGATGTGACCCTATATACCCTCTGGAAAAAATTATGGGAATAAATGGAAGTAGAATTGCTATGAACTTAAATCTGTTTTTGGGCTCTTCTCCGGTTGATCTATGATTGTTAGCCATTAAGATTCCCAGTAAAAATATGAGCAGTGACAGAATGACGAAAATATATGCTATGAATGTCGATGATATTAGAAGTATCAACATGCAATAAATTATGAATAGGATCAGAGCGATTGTTAAGGATAGTTGATATCTTATATTACCAAGATCG
>JAJYDZ010000188.1 GCA_021790415.1 Thermoplasmata archaeon
AACCCATGGAATAACCTATTCCCTATACATTTCCATTTTCTTTTTCATAAGCTCCGGGGAACCGATGTCATGCCGTATATGATATTCTCCCTCTATCCTCCACAGGTTTGATTCAACCGATGCAGATGCTTCTTCAATTGTTTCTGCTCTGGAAATTAGTGCAATTGCCCTTGACTTTGTCATTTCAAATTCGGTTAGTGATCCATTCACTGCGGAGTAATAAATGGTCAAATCCTCAGGCATGTTGGTGATGTCCAATTTCAATTTACCAGGAACAGGGTTTTCTCCATATCCCTTCGGCACTATATATTTTAATACAGTCGCTTTGTTGATGAATTTAGAATCATTTTGGGTTGCAAGTTTCCCTTCAGCTATACTGAAAAGAATATCACTGATGTTGCCTCTGAATAAATTGAGAACATTCATTCCTTCAGGATCTGCAAACCTTCCATTCATCTCTATTAAGTAAAGATCTTTTGGTGTTTGCATGAATTGACCATAGAGAATGCCTCTGAATAAGTTGCCGTCACTTGACATGGCATCAAGGATTTTTTTCATTATGTTCAGTGCTTTTGATGGTGTATCCTCACGTAAAAAGGGAAGTGAATGATCTGCCCCAGATATTGATCCCATACCTCCCGTGTTTGGACCCAAATCTCCTTCGTATGCTCTCTTATAATCCTGAGCTATGGGCATAGAGCTTATTCTTATCCCGTCGGTAAATGCCTGTAATGAGAATTCATGGCCTATAATTTTCTCCTCAAGTAGCACCTTTTTGTCTTTTCTTAAAATGCTCTTTGCATAACTTAAGGCACTCTTCCTGTCAGGTAACTGATCGCCCATTACCTTGACGCCTTTGCCACCTGTGAGTCCAACGGGCTTTATTGCGTATTCTTTTTCGCTTTCGTTAATGATCTTCTCCACTTCATACGCCTCATCAAGTACATGAAAAGGAACGATACCTGGAATGGAATAACGTTTCATGATGGTTCTCATATAGTCTTTTGATGATTCAATGCGGAAAGCTGCCCTTGTAGGGGAGGCAACCTTTATCCCGTTGGAAGAAAGTTTGTTAGAAAGATCGGTGTCTAGGGTTCCATCTGGACCTATGTATACAAGATCCGGTTTTACGTTCAATATCTCCGGTACACAATCCAATGGCTTCGATGCATCGAGTTTAATTATCTTAGATGATATTGATGAAAGCGAAGGATTTTGATTAGGCATAACTGTGATTAACTCAGCACCAGTGCGAACAATAAGGCGACCAAGGGCATCTTCTCGCCCGCCTCCTCCTACCAGCACGATCTTTATGGTCATTGAAGATCACCGCTTGCCTGATTCATCTGTTTTGAAAACTCTTCCTTCTTCACATTGAAATATTTGTAAAACTTCGGCGTTACACTAAATGATTCAGTGTTCCCTTCCTTCTTTCCTGTTATAAGACCTTTTTCTTTCAATGTTTTTACAGAGGTTATATACCTGTCTCCCAGGCTCCGTCTCAGATCTCCCTTTATGGTCCGCTCTCTTGTGGCGATTATCCCTGCGACTTTCAGGTCTGTCCTGTTGAGCTCCGATGCCGAAACTGGCCCAACTATATCCTGATATTCTTTTTTTACAGTTAATTTGTATCTATTTCCGATTTTTGCAATAAATAATCCTGAAGTTTCTTCACTCAATTTCTTAATTAACTTTAGAAGCTCTTTTCTGACAACGCTATGTTCCTCATTCAATACTGATGCTATTTCAACTATACTCAACGGGTTTTCTGATGCATATAGGAGTGCCTCTATTCTAGCAGAGATTGTCATTGAACAGTAAATCTTAATCCATATAATCTATTTTCCATGTTCAGATTTTACGTTCGCTATCCATGAAGTATTTAAATCAGTAAATGAATCTAAAATTATTAAATACTAAACTGAATTTTCGCATAAGATAGTGAACACATGTTCGGAACTTTGAAATCTAAGATAGAGAAATTCGATATTCAGGAGATAAATGAGAGCGCAAGACATCAAAAACCCCGGTCACTCTTTTACCTTTGGTTTGGCTCTAATCTAACCGTTGCTGATTTTATTATCGGTTCTGATTTCCTTTTCGGATATCTTAGCAATCTCTATATGATCATCGCTCTGGTTATTGCAAATGCCGGAGGCGCTGCTCTTCTTGCTTTTATGAGCATACTTGGACCCTTAAGAGGAAAATCGCAAATGGCCCTTTCAAAAGGAGCTTATGGAGAAGATGGAGGGAAAGCAATGTCACTCTTACAATTCGTCAATACAGGCGGCTGGTTAACAGTAAATTTAATCATTGCTTCCCAGGCGCTTTTATTTTTATTTTCCGGAGGTGCAGCACAGGGCTTTACATCAAACGTCTTTATTGACCTTCTGGCTGCAGGTTCCATAATAATTGTTTCGGGGGTAGTTTTCATTCTTGTCTTCTTTGGACATGCAATAATAAAGTCTTTTGAAACAGTAATGTCGGTGTTTCTTGGTCTTATGTTCGCTTATATAATATTGAGCGTGTTGATCTTCAACATGAAGGATGTTGTCAACGCTAGTAATGCCGTTTCAGGGTTTTCATGGATAGCCTTTGGCGGAGTTGTTATGTATGTTTTTTCTTATATTATGTCTTGGGGACCATATGCTTCGGATTATTCCAGATACATTCCGAGAAAAGAAAAGTTGTGGAAATCTTTCCTATTCACATTTCTCGGAGGGTTTCTAGCTTCCATGGGGGCAGAATTTGCCGGTCTATTGGCAGCAGATGTTCTGGGGGCAGCTACAACTTCTGATTCTATATTCTTCCCGGTATTGGGATCACTCTGGTTCATAGGGCCCATAGCTCTCTTTATGGGTGGAATTGCTGCAAACTCACTTAATTTATATTCCAATTTCCTTTCTCTGAAAACCATTGTTAAAAACGCCTCAAAATTACCCATAATTATCATTGTATCTCTTGCATCTATTATTATGGCAGTAATATTCTATAGTAACTTCTCCACTTACTACGAAGCTTTTCTGGTGCTGCTTGATTACTGGATCACACCATGGATTGGCGTTATGATCGCAGAATTTCTAATAATTAAATCTGGCAATCATGAATCTGGAAGCGTCACATGGTCTATCCTCATATCATATATACTTTCAATTGCAGTATCCTATCCATTCATGAATACTGTTGAATATTATGATCCGTCCATAACAATTCCTTTCTATAATCAGCTCGGAGGCGTTGATATATCATACATAGTTTCTTTTTTCACCGCCATGGTGCTCACAGTGTTAGTAGAGATATTTGTTTTCAAAAGAACAAACATATGGAAAGGAGACAAAAGTGTTGACTCCTAAAGCTTTGGGGAGGCATTTACCTTAGACACAGCCAAAATATAAGAGAAAAATAGATATGTTGAAGCAAACATTGCATGAATCGGGGTACCTTTCTGTCTTAGAGTGATGAGAATAGATACCTCAAAACTTTTATCATAATATGAATTGGCTCAAAATGGCAATTCTTGGGGATAGAGACATAACGGATATGATTGCTCAAGGTTTTCTAATATCTGAAAATTTTAGTGAAAAAAGTATAACGCCTAATGGATATGATTTCAGAGCACATTTGGTAAGAATTGAAGGCACTGATTTTGAAAATGTTGAACTTCAGCCGGGAAAATTCGCCTTGGTCTCTTCCATGGAGTACTTTAAAATGCCAAAGAATGTAATTGGGAATATATGGTTGAGATCAAGTTTTGCAAGAAAAGGCCTTATTGGAACATTTGGAGTCATTGATGCAGGATACCACGGAAATATCACTGTAGGTCTTTACAATGCAGGGTCTGCACCTGTGACCCTAAAAACTGAGGAGAGAATAGCCCAGATTGTTTTTTCCAGGTTACTTTCAGAAGCTGAGCAGGGGTATGGTACCAGATCTGGAAATTATCAGGGGAAGAGAGGAGTGGTTGAAGCCCATGACAATAAGATTTAGGAACTTTGTTGAAAACAGTAATCACCATTTCATCTCATTAATTTTCTTCACATTTCAGGACTTTTCTTAAGCTTTGACCTCAAATTCGAGTCCTTCGTAACTGAGCTCCGAATTTTCAAAAATCTTCCTGGCTTCATTCAGCAGAGTAGTCTTATCTTCAATCCTTGGGCTATAGTGAAAAAGATAGAATTTCTTTACCCCTGCATCTCTGGAAATTTCGGCAGCCTGCCTCGAGGACGTGTGCCCAAATTCATTTACTTTTGGCTCAAACGAAGAATCAGTTGTTGTTTCATGAATTAAAACATCCGCGTCTTTAGCGAAGAGTTTCATTTCTTCCATGGGTCTTGTATCACCTGTGTAAACTATTACCCTCCCTTTTCTTATTCCGGCGGAGACTTCCTGTATTGTAATAATTTTTCCACCATAATTCAGACTTCCCGATTTTCTTAACTGCTCAAGCATTTTTGATGGTATACCGCTCTCCTTTGCTTTCTGACCGTCAATTTTGATTAAATCCGGTTCACTTATTTTATATGCCATTGCTGGAACAGGATGATCTGTCTTCATTGTTGAAATCTTGAATTTCTCAAAGTCCACTGTTTCACCGAATGGAATTTCTATTAATTCCACTGGAAATGTCAGCTTGTAGTATCCTATCCCCAATGCCTTTGACATTATTGCTACTGTACCGGGCGGGCCATAAATATTAAGTGGCTCATTTCTGCCGTTGAATGACATGCTCTGAACCATCCCTATGAGACCGAGGAAATGATCTCCATGAAAGTGTGTAATGAAGACGTTCCTTATCTTCATAA
>JAJYDZ010000189.1 GCA_021790415.1 Thermoplasmata archaeon
CCGGGTCGCCGTCTTGAAAGGCCGGTATGCTTGGCCGGACTACACTATCGGAGCAGACCTACGGGGAAGCCTTATAAATTATATTAATTTTTGACTGCAGAGTAACTGGTCAGTCTGATGTGCCACACTTTTATGTGGATACAGCATTATTGACAGAAAGATCCTTACATCATGATTATATTTGTTGCCGATACCGCGAGAGATCAGGAGATGCTGGATAAATTCCAGCGTGCATATGAGAACCTCAAGAAGATTGTTGACAGACTGACCAGTTACGTTTCACGGCAAAAGTTATTAACTTATTTCTCTACGCTCATATTGTTTAAAAATGAAAAATCTGAATGGAACAAGAATTCGGGTCTCATTAGAAAATGTTAAAAGATCTCCAGTTCCGGAAGAATATCACTATGAGTTCAGGAACATAATCATTAGGAAGATCCAGGCAAGCAACCCATCAATCAGCGCCGCCATGCATGATAATTGGAAGAAATTCTTTTCTTTCAGTGGTTTTTTAGGTCATCAGTGGAATACAACTCTGGGTCTAATGTTTAAAAACGTTGACGTTGTTTTTGTTTCTCCAGAAACCGAAATTATTGGTTTGTTGAAAAATTCCATACTGATGAATCCAAAACTTTTACTTTCTGGTTCAGAGTTATACGTAAATTCTGTTAAAGAAATCAGGCTTTCCATTCCAGATAATGTTTCTACTTTACGATATGAGACTTTAGGAGAAATAGTTATAAAAAAAGGCAGCGAAAATAATAAAACCGTTCATGTGGGCATTACAGACAATGTCAAACAGATGTTAGAAGAAATAATAATCAAGCAGTACTCAGCCTTTAGTGGATATGCACCGACTATAGAAGTATCCATCACTGATTCTAAACAGAAGAAAAAGGCTATAGTGAAAGATGGAAAGATTTCAAACTCTTTCATTGCTTGTAGATTCAGATTTACTCTTAAAGCAGATGAGGAAGTCCATAGATTCATTCTTACTCAAGGTATAGGTCACCACAGGAAGATGGGATTTGGGACAGTTGGAATTGTCAAGGAGATTGAGAACAAACAATGACTGTTAAACTTCTTTTTTCTGAAGCTGTTCCCGCTTGGACAAAATTGGGAACTGCTGAGTTTTTTCGATTACTTGAGTATCCTCAGAAAGATGAGATTATAGTTGCGGAGAGGGCAAAGGAAATTGGGATAGAATGGGAAATGGACAATTTTTCGTTAATAGCGGAAAACGAAACGATCATTAATGATTTTCTTATCTTTGTTGCCAAATGGTATACACGAAACAGATTAACTATGATCTCAAACTACGACCTCGTGTTGAAGCATTTAGATATGACCAATCAAACAGTATTGGAGCCTACACCAAGACCTGCTTCGTTGAGGTATATACCATCAAATTCTAGCAATATTAAGCCTCCTGCGCTCAAGGAGATCAACATAGAGGGACTTCCGCAAGCAGTAAAAGAAAAAATTGAACTTATCAAGAAAAATGGCCTCAATGGAATTCAACCTGATAAAATTAAAAATGCAAAAATATACCCCGCAGAAAGATACATTGAATTCTCAGTTATTCAGACCTCTGGAAAAAAGGGACATTGCTTCGCATGTTCCAAGGAAGATTATTTAATGCTAACCAAGGAAACACAGTCGCCTTTAACGGTTGGGTTGGCAAATTATTCAAACTTTTATAGTTACCATTCTGGAAATATAGGCTTTTGCAGAACTTGCTCTATATCGAATCACCTTGCTTTTGGAAGGGTGCTTTATAATGTTTCAGACGACACTGTTTTTCTTGCCATTCCTGAATCCTCATCCATAAATGATCTGGTTGAATTTATAGGTATTATTGAAATGAGCTATCCAGTCACTAAATTCATTCGTTCAGTTAGAAAACTGGACAGTGCCGACAGCATTCTCATTGGTGATTCCAGTGGTTATTTTTCAAATTTTGTCGAGAAAGGATATAGGAGCCTTGGGTTTTATTTTTTAATCATTGTAATGTTTAACGCCTTACTTAATTCAATAAACACTGTCATGCACAACATTCAGGATAAGGATATTATGAAAGAGTTTGAGTCTAATGAGTTATTCAAATTTCTAATGAAAGGCAGTATAGAGGTTGAGAAGACTTATAACAACCTTTATAGCACTATCTTCAAGTCATGGTCATTCATTCTCTCCAGCGGTGATCAGAAGACTAGGTATTGGAGATATGTAAACTCTGAGAAAGTGGTTAATTTGATCAGAAGGATTAAGGAAGAATGCGGGATCTCCAATCCCTTGGACATAATACAAAAACTTATATATAAATCAGGTAGTAACTATATTGACATACGAAGAGAAGATTTCTGTCGCTCAATCCTGTTGGGACAGCCGGAAATTGGTTTACTAGAAGAAGCAGTATGGGATATAATGGCAGGAAGTGGCAGAGTTGGGAGAGGAATCTCAGATTTGGCCACATGTGTTGCTAAGTGGAAATTTGAGGCGAAAAATATGGAAAGCGAGGATATCTTGAAGCAATGTAGAATGATAGGAAGAACAATAGCTGAATTAGCTGCCGACGAAAACAGCAAAGCCTTATTGTATGAATTGAGATCGGTAGGAAACCCACAGGCGCTCAGATATTTTATTGAAAGATTTACATTTAAATGCGCATTCACGGGTAAACAAACCCTAATAACAAATGATTTCGTGACAAGACTTTTCGAAGGAACTGAATGGAATTCTTATAAAAGTATTATTGCAATAGTTGCTAACCAGCATTATAGTTATATTAATTCAAAAAAGGAGGTACCTGCTAAATGAAAGTGAAATCTATAACATTTAGTGCAGTCATAAGAATGGAGATTGGAAATCCAAATTCAGGTTATAATGAGGATATAATTTCCACCATAAAGAAAATACAACACCCGAATGGAGATTCTTATCCATACATATCCGGGCAGTCTTTAAGAAGAATGGTTAGGGAAAGGATGAAAGACATTGGCTTCAATAATTCTCCAAAATCTATAGATTCTGGAAAGAACAAGTCACCTTACTCTACTGCTTGTGACCCGGTTAAATATCCGGATGACGATCTCTTTGGCTACATGGATGCAAAGAATGGCATATCAAGAACTAGCCCAGTCAGAGTTTCGCCTGCAATAGCACTGTTTCCATATAGCTATGAGAGGGATCTCGGAATTCAGAACAATGCGGATATCAGGCAAAATCACAGGATGTATGAAACTGAGGTTTCTTCCAATTGGCTTTCATATTCAGTGCTAATAGAAGTTGACAGGGTTGGTAATGGTGCGAAGGAAATCAAGAACGGAAATGAGCTCGCTGACTGGGAAGTTTCTATCGAAGAACGTGTAAGCAGAATAAAAGGATTGCTTAACTCCTTTCTTTACCTGTGGGGTGGTGGTAAACAGTCTAGGCTCCTCACAAACGAGGGTCCAATGGTAATGGCTATTTCAATGCAGACTGTTAAAAATCCCATCTGGATGGGCAGGATTGCCATAGATGCTGGAGGCTATCTCAATGACGATTCCCTTGATCGGGTCACTACAGAGAATTCCGAAATAATTTATTATTCAGGTGTAGGCGTCGAACAATCCTTGATACATTCAAAAAAATATACGACCAGCCCTAAAGCAGTTACCGAGGCAGTAATAGAGAGACTTAAGGGAATTTTCTAAATGGTTCTTGCTTTAAGGATTAAGTGTTACGGTGTATCTAATGGCTTTAGGACACCGCTTTCGCAGTCCGTTCAGGATACTTTACCACTTCCAACTCCAACACAGCTTATAGGTCTTTTTGGTGCTGCTGCCGGCCTGTCAAGATCTGAAATGCAGGTAATTTATGGAAAGATTAAAGTCGGGGTAGTCGGCACTCATACCGCAACCTTTCAAGATCTAACAAGAATAGTAAAATTTGCGTCAGGTGGAAAAATCAAAAAACCAGTAGCACTTCTAATAAGGGAAAACCTCTTCAATTCTTATTTCACGATATGGTACTTACCAAACTCCGAAATTTCAGTTTCCGCGATTGAAGATGCTTTCACAAATCCTAAGTTTGCCCTTTCGCTTGGGAGGGACGACGAGATTATAAGAATCGACGAAATTAGGAAAGTTGACCTGAAACCACTCACTAAAGCTATTCTACAAGATACTGTTGTTCCATATTCACTCGATCCTAGTCTAGATAAGATCTTGGAGTCAAATGATATAATGATTCCCTTGACACCTATCCCTCTCCCTAGATCGTTCAGCGTAAATCAAAAATTGGTTAGAACCCCAACTGAATTCAACGAGTATACATTTATTGAGGGGTATAAAATTGCAACTAGAAGGGGCGGTGCCTTTGACGATGCAGGGGTCCAGTTTTTCCCTCTCTGATCCCATAGTATATGCCAAAAGCGATGGAACCACTCTTCATGAACATAGGATATCCTGTCTTAAGATACTTGAAAGGATTAAACCGGATTTTGAAAGTTCAATAAACAATTTCCTTTTGCATTTTGGAATTCCCCAGGACTTATTTTGGGCACAGATAAAATATACAGTTTCAAACCATGACTTTGGAAAGATTAACTCAACGTTTCAGGATAAAATAAAACTTCTAATGAAAAATCAACACTTATCAAGGCAACAAACCCCAAAGGATATTCCGCATAATTATATATCTCCTATTTTTTTCAAAAACGAGGGTCTCTTCCACCTTATGGGAGAAGACAGAATTAATTATGGCGCAATGGCAGTTATGTATCATCACGGACCTTTATTAGGTATCGAGTCTTCAGACCT
>JAJYDZ010000190.1 GCA_021790415.1 Thermoplasmata archaeon
CTATCTTAGACAGATCTGTCTTAATGAATTCTATTCTTTTGTTTATAGATTTAGAGCGCAATTCAGCGGCAGCCGTTTCAGACCTACCTATGGCGATGACATCTCCACCCAATCTATCAATTTGAAGAGCAATTTCTGCTCCAATCCCATGAGTTGCACCCGTCACAAGGTAGACGCGATTTCTAAAGTCCATACCAGAATACCTAGCCATAATTACCCAGCTATACTCACCTAGCTATGTAAAGTTTTTCACTAACTTTGTTTTATAAATTGGCATTCCAGAAAAAAGAATATAGTATTAATGAACTAAATAAGGAAAGAGAGCGAAATAAAACAATAGCCATGCTAACGAAACCTATAATGACCCATGACCCGATTCGAATTACATCCAATTCGAATTATGAACAAGCTGATTTCTGCTTAATTGCTCCGCTTAGAAAACAGATGGACCGTAGACAAGATGACACTTGCCTTCATCTCTAAAAGCAATATCGGAGATGTCACTCAAGCACCACGCTAGATATTCCAAGAGTACAGTAGAATTTTTGTCAGGGGATATAAACAATAAATCTCGCTGATATTCTTTAAGTATGTTATATTTCTTCTTGTTTAGAAGTTTTTTATGAGAAAAACTTATAGTCAAGGTTGCTTAACTGAGCTGTAGATGTTTCATGAATATTGAACCTATTTTAGACGTTTCAGATCTTTCGGTTGGATATCTGAGCGCAGAAGGCTTAACTTTAGCTCTTGATAATATAAACTTGAAGGTTCCAAAAAAAGAGATATTTGCAATTGTTGGGGAATCTGGATGTGGAAAATCTACCTTAGCATCGGCAATGGTTGGTTTTGTTCAATATCCTGCAAGGAACATCTCTGGTAAAATAGTTTATAATGCTCAGGACGTTTTGAAAATGGAACCTTACGCATTACGCAAAATTTTACTGACGAAACTTGCGATAGTGCCACAAGCTGCGATGAATTCTCTTAATCCAGTGATTAAAATAAGAAAAGAAATAGATGACATTATTAATAGTCATGAATCCGATATTGAAAATTTCGATAAAGAATCGATTAAATCATTACTGAATTATGTTGAGTTGCCTGACCTTGTACTAGACATGTACCCACACCAACTTAGTGGGGGAATGAAACAGAGATTGCTTATAGCTTTAGCCATGCTCTTTAATCCTAATGTTCTGATCATGGATGAACCTACAACAGGACTAGATGTAGTGGTTCAAAAAAGCATTCTAGACCTCGTAAAAAAGATAAATGCAGAGAAAGAGACTACAATAATATTTGTCACCCATGATCTTTCGGTCGCAAAATACGTATCCTCTTTTATAGCGATTATGTACGCAGGAAAGGTAGTTGAATCTGGCCCAACCGGTGAGATTGCAGCAAATCCAATTCACCCTTATACTGCCGCGCTTATAGCGAGCACGCCGAATCTCAGCAAACGTGGTATGAGATTACCTACTATAGAAGGTTTTCCTCCGAAGTTTAGCTCTAATCAAACTCTATGCACTTTCCGAGAAAGATGTTCAAAGCGACTGGGTGTGTGCGATACTGACCCGGTAGCTGAGACGGATAGTGGCTCTAGAAAAGTACTTTGTCACCTAATCAAGTACGGAAAAGAAAAGCAACCTTACGTTAGAGAAACCACGGAGCCTACAGAAAGAGAATCTAAAGTAGAGAATACAGGATTTAGCATGTCTCGGGATGAAACAAACAGCGATGAGATTATATTGAAAAATATAAGCAAGACTTTCCACACACGCACAGGAATGAGGACAAAGGCAGAAGTGAAAGCGCTCAGCGGTGTAAACCTTAAAGTCAAAACGGGCGAGATACGCGCGTTGGTAGGAGCATCTGGAAGTGGAAAATCTACAATTGCCAACATAATAATGTCAGAAGTTCTTCCGGATGAGGGGGTCTTAACAATAGCCGGACGTGATTTCTCTAAACCAAACGAAAAGGGAAAAAGACAGGCTAGAAAGCATGCGCAACTGGTTTTTCAGGATCCGTATTCGTCCCTGAGCCCTATTCACAATGTCTTGTATCAAATCATTAGGCCTATCATAATCAACCATGAAGTCGACAAAGAGGAGGCCATTCGACGGGCAAACGCTCTCCTGGAAGCTGTTAAATTGGTACCTGTTGGTAATTTTGCGTACAAGAATCCCTCAGAGCTTTCGGGAGGTCAGCGCCAGCGCGTTGCCATTGCAAAAGCCATAGCAGTGGGTGCTAGGTTCCTTATCGCTGACGAACCAGTTTCAATGCTTGATGCCTCGGTACGAGCAGAAATACTGAACCTTCTAAAGGATCTGAAAGCAAGATTCAATCTTGGAATACTTTACATAACTCATGACTTATCGACGGTATCTTATCTTTCAGATTATATATACGTACTAAAAAGTGGAATAATAGTGGATGAGGGAAAACCTGAAGATATACTGGAATCTTCGAACAATGCATATACAAGAGAACTCATTCAAGCAGTGATTTGAAGGTCTTCTTTTTTTGAACCCTAAAAGAGTTTGGAAGCACCCAGTTTCAAGGTAAGTCATCAGCAAGCAAAACAGTGCTTAAAAATAACTTTGGCTGATAATGTATTCGCTAAAGATGACTTTTCCACCACTTCTTAGCGAAATCCACGCAATACCGATGTGCGCTGCTATTTAAAATCGAACGGTTTCAACTTGATTCTTCTGAAGATCCTCTATATTTTCGGCCGTTCCCTTGAACATTGGAATAGCGGCCCCTCTCCTGACGAATATTGGGATATAATCAACGGGCACTTCTTGATAGATCCATTGTCCGCCATTATATTTTTGTCTGTTCCAGAAATCTATCCATTCCCCTTTAGGAAGATAGATGTACCTACCTCTAGACTCGTCAAACATTGGTGCTATAAGAACACTTGAGCCGAACATGTACTCATCATCTATTTCACTAACGGAAAAGTCGTCTGGGAATTCAACTACTAGTGTTCTGATTAGAGGAACCGATTCCTCAACTGAAACTTTAGCTTCGTTCCAAATGTAAGGAAGGAGAGAATACCTGAGCTGCATATATTTTCGAAATACCCTGATTGCCTCTTCTCCGTAGTACCATGGTTCTGGGATTGACCCATGTATTTTCAAATGAGAAAACAGACAACCCAATTCCACCCATCTACAATACTGCTCTTCTGATTGTTTCTCAGACTTTTCTCCTATAAGGCCCCCGGTGCCTGGGATGTCAAAAGCGGTGAACAGAGCACCGCTAGTAAGATATGACAGACTTCCTTTAAGAGAGTTTCTCATTCCTTCCCAGCTTGCGCTGGAGTCGCCATTCCATTGGACAGCAAGTGCATGAGACTTAATCGATCCCGATCGTCCCCAAATCATTCCGTCATCTTCAGCTGCTTGTGCACCCTCAAATGCAGAAACCTGGTAGAGGTCGTTCAATTTATTGCGCACGTGAATCCCATGATCTCCTTGATAGTCTTTTCCAGCAAGGGGCACAGTTTCTCCGAAATCCGTCATAACGCAATCAGCATTGGAGCGCACCAATAAGTCCCTTATCTTCTCTTTGTAGAAGTTGAAAGCTTCTGGATTTGAGAAATCGTACATACCCCTGGGTGGTCTCTTAAATGGATCTGGATCTGGTACTAAGGCCACGCTACCGTCCTCTTTCTTCAAAAGAAAGTCTTTTGCCTCTGCATAAATTTTACCTTCAAGATTAACGTATGGGTTCACCCAAAGAGACAGATGTTTGCTCAAGGATTTGAGGTAATCGCCCAGCTCGTGATCTGTACTGAACTTTTGATGGTCCCATTGAAACTCGCAAACTTGTAAACCAGAGTAATAGTCCGCAAGCCATTGTGGATCGAATGCCACAACATCAACGGGTATTGAGTATTCTTGGAACTTACTTAGCGTTTCCTCGACCTCTTTTAACGTCTGGTACGCAACTCCTATCCAACGGCTCATCCATAGTCCAAAAGACCATTTAGGTGGTAATGCAGGTTTTCTGTAAAGAGAGATATATGATGCCAAAATTTCTTTAGGAGTGCCTGTAAAGACAATAAATGAAACTGCTTCGAGTGGAGTCGTAATTTGTATCATGTTCGAAAGCTTGGCTCCAAAATCAAATTTGACAGGCGAGTATGTATTTACAAATATACCGACTTTGCCAGTTGAGAGAAAGAAAGGTACCGCCTTGTACATTCCATCACCAGCATGACCGTTATTATCAATTGAAAAGGTGGCAATCTCTGTACCTAGTTTATTAAAACGATTAAAAGACTCTCCTACTCCATAGATTCCACGAACACCAGGCAATGTAAATGAAAATTTTAACTGCTTCGAATTTTTATTGAACGTCAGAAAATTATTAATTTCAGCGCCTAGTCTAAATGTGCCTTCAAACTCACCATGCGAAAAATTTGACATTAACAGCTTTCCATCTTTTCTGAACTCAGGTTCAAACTTCTGGTTCTTCAAAAGGTTTAGTGTAACTCCCGAACTCAGAGGAAGGCTTTCTGTCGTTTCGCCATACTTCCAGTGTCCTTTGGTCTCCAAAGCTCTCTTTAGCTCGCTCCCTTTCTTATTTACATCGACCTGTATAGAACTTTCGGATAGAAATGAGACTCGAGCTTCAAATTCGTGAAATGTAAATAAAACGCAATCTGGACTGTAGGAAACATTCTCGATCTGCCCCAGTTCTTCAAAATTCTGGTCTGAAAACAGTGTTCTAACATCATAATCTGCTTCATTTCGCATGCGAGGCACAGTTACTAT
>JAJYDZ010000191.1 GCA_021790415.1 Thermoplasmata archaeon
TTTATATTCATCAACAAAGGAAAGTATTTTTTGTTCTATATTTTGAAAGTCGGACAAATAGAGATAATTATATTTGGTTCTGATGAGCATATCCGGAGTTGCAGGTCCTGACTTTTGGAACTTTTCAGCCTCAGCGGAACATGCAATTTCTTTTGCCTCAGCAGATGTGTCTATTTCGAGAATTTTTTTTATGTTTTTTGAGACTAAGCCCCGAATAAGAGGTAGATATTCCTCCAATGAATCGTTGTGATCAAATACCTGTTTCAGGCTCCTTGGACCAGCCTTTTCCATAATATATTTATTAGCTGCCTCGACAATAGATAAATGATTGTTGTAAGCTTCTTCTGCAGAATCTGAAAATGTAAACAAACCATGTCTAGAAAGAACCAACCCCTTTACATTTTCATTCATATTCTCCACTTTATCGAGTATATTCTTTGCCAGTTTGAAACCGGGTGGGATGTATGGAACAACCATTACATTTGGAAGAATTTTTTCTATTTCTTCTTGAGTAAACTCCGTGTTGGTAATTGATAATATTGCATCTGAGTGACTATGCAAAACATATTTCCTGCTGATAAAGGCATGGAGAAATGATTCCACTGATGGTGATGGTTCCGATGGATCAACACAGCTTTTTTTGAGATAAGACATCATTTCAAAATCTGACATTGATGCCTTTGATTTTGCCTGGAGCAGGTCTTCCATCCTCAATCCTGTGAATCCTGCCTTGTCTATAGTGGCGAGATCCGATCCGCTCCCCTTTACTCTCAGCACTTCTATTGTTCTCCCAGTATGAACCTTTTCCATTACCTTTACTGAAGTGTTTCCTCCGCCGTGAAGAACTAGATTCTTATCCTTTCCCAATAATCTGGAATATTTTACCAACTCTTCTATTTCATCTACCATTTATACCACCCTACAAAAGTTTAATCAAAGGCTTTCCGGGAAGAGGTATTCTTCTCTTATCGCCTTCATCCTCATCATCTGTAATAACGAACCTGCACGAAAATATTTGTGAAAGATAGCTCGTGGAATCAGAAAGGATTTTCCTTTCATTTATGTCATTTTTAATGAATTTTCTGTTTTTCATTACCAACGGTATGACCCATTTCATACTCTGTTCTATTTCCTTACCATTGAGTATTTTTCCAACTAATGATGCTTTTTCAGAACTACACACAATTATTCGAATTTCTTCTGGGTTTTTCTTTGTCACCTTAATTACTTCCCTAATATCCGACACAATATTTTCAAGATAAATTTCATCCTCTATTGGCCCCATTTGAGGTTCTTTCATTTCATCCTCTGTGAACATTTCACTGGAAATATAAGTTTTATTTCCCAGTTTGTGCCACATTTCTTCTGTGAAATGGCATATTACCGGCGACAATGCCTTGAGCCATGGTTTTATTATTACTCTAATGGAAGCAGTCGGATTGATACCTCTGAATTTTAACTTTGAAATGTCGTTAAGAACTCCATAGAATATTTCAATAAATCCAAGTCTTATATTCATAGCTTCCATGCTTTCCCTGTATTTTTTAAGGTGAAGATAAAAGCTCTGACAAAACCAATCTGATATTCCACTTTGATTCTGTATTCCACTATCTACGACCTCTGTGATCAGATTTTTGAGTTCTGAAAATCGTGATCCTACCACTGAAACGTCTTCTTCGTTCCAGTCTACTACCGATGTGGGATCTGAAGTTACCGCTACATAAAGTCTGAAAAGATCTGCCCCAAAATTAGATGCTATCTGAAGAAGTGATATTGAGTTGCCCTTGCTTTTTGATATTTTCTTCCCGTTTGATATCATGGTGCCAGCAATCATTATTCCACCGGGTTGGGCAAATTCAGGAAGCAGGGCGCTGTGATTCATAATGTAGAAAGCAAGATGATTTGTAAAATGTGGAAATGCCGTTATTCTCAAATCAACGCCATACCAATATCTGAACCATTCTCTGGCTTTTATAGCCATTTCATCTGATGATTTTCCAAAGTCCGTAAAAATAAAATCGAGAGTTTGATCATCAACTCCGCCTTTTTCTTCGTAGATCCTTCTAAGGGAGTCAATGCATGTATAAACCGCAGGATATATTGTGGAATCTGAAAGTGATTCAATAATCCACTTATCATCAAAAGGTAACTGTGTTCCTAATCCTCTCATACGTGCACACGGTCTTTCTTTTAACCAGTCTATAACTTCATTCATCCCGTTTTTATAATGTGCCGGATAGAAATTCATGTTTTGAACAGTTTTATGTGCCTTTATCTTCCAATTGCTGTTTGAATAATCGAGAAACCACTGATTACTAAACACAGCAACTGTCACCGGACTTCCTGATCTGGTTCTTGCCTTGCGTGAAGTTTCATAAATGATAAAAGCACTATTCTTTGTTTTAAGAGTGTTTCCTATTTCTTCTCTCGCTTTAGAAACCTTTTTTCCTTTGAACTCGGGATAGTCCATTACACCTTCGTAGAACTCTATTTTGTATAATTCTGAGTTAGCTCTGGCAATTGCTTCAGGATCGGAGAGATCTACTTTATGTATTTTCAAAAAACTTTCTGCGGATGAATAATTATCCCCTACCTTGATAAACTTCCTTTGTTCGTAATTGATGCCAAGTTTTTTGCATTCTAGAAAGTCTATAATTGAATTACTTGGAACCGATGCGACAACTCCCGTTGCATTGTTAGGATCAACGAAATCCGCTGAATAAACTCGTAAGATTTCACCATTAAATGGATTCCTAAAGGAATTAGATATAATTTTCTCCACGGAAATTGGTTCTAATTCACTAATATTGTTTTCCTGCCTAGATAGTTTTTCCTTAGCTGAAATCGATACGACAATCTTTCTGGAATTGAGAGTGCAAAGTACATATTTCTCTTCATTTGAGATCCATAAATTGACGACTCCTGGTAAAGTCTCAGGTCTTAATGTGGATGCTGCAAGAGAAAACTCTTCACCTTCAAAAATTATGCTAGTGAATTCCTCTATGCTGACCTTATCTGTATCCCCATCCTCTATGTCATCTTCTCCAACTGCGCTTTCTTCATCTGAATTGTAAAGTATAGGGTATCTTCCCTGGGTAATATAACCAAGATCATGGAGCTTTCTGAATTGCCATGAAACAACATCTTTGTATACAGGTTCAACAGATTTAAATTCTCTTGACCAGTCAATTGAAAATCCAAGTGAATCGAAATCTTTTCTTATTTTTTCTGCAAAATAGCCGGCCAGTTTTTCCTGATCCTTAAACGTGTCAATAATAGAAGAAATATTTTGAGAAGGCTCGTATTCTCCGATATATTTCCTGTAAAGATCAATGGCAGTCTGATCTCCTCTTCTGATTCTCTGCGAGATTGCAAGAATTGGTGTTCCGCTCTCATGAAAACCCATTGGATACATTACATTAAATCCAGTTAGCCTCTTATAGCGCGCAATAAAATCTGCAATTGAATATGTCCTTGCATGCCCCGCATGTAATGGGCCGCTAGTATATGGCCATGGAACAGTTAAAAGATATTTTTTACGATTATCAGGTTTTGCTTCAAATACACTGTCTTTTTTCCACTGCTCCTGCCAATATATCTCAACCGGATCCATTTCCCTCACACGATGAGAACAGCCGCTGAAATTACGGTGGTCCATTCCCCACCCTTCATAACTACGGCTGTTGAGCATATATTTTTTGTAGTCAATATCTTATCCTTAAGGACATATTCTTCCTTTTCCTGATCCCATGTGAGATCATTCTGCATACCAGTTGTGCTGGCTAGCATTTCAGCAGCTAGTTTCTCTGCAAAAAATCCAGCACCATGTTCAGTTTCTCCATAACTGTGGTGTTCACTTAGATACCCCCATTTGCTTCTGTCTGTAGGAATTGCGTATCCTATTGCTGCAGAAATCATTCTATTCAATTCATCACTGGAATTTCTGGCTAACACTGTGAAGAGTATCTGTCCGGGGTTCAATAGTTTAAGGCCTTCCTCTCTGGAGATTGCCTCGGCATGTGGAGGAAATATAGAACTTACGCTAACCAAATTGAATTGAGCTATCCCTCCATCCCTAAGGGCTTCTTCAAAAGACATCAACATACTATGTCCTCTACCGACACCTCGGGTAAAGAACAATTTTTTAGGAACTAAATCTACCATCAGCCCTTATATTTAATTATATATTAAGAATTATGAGTTTTTAGCAATTCATGTGTCGATAGTTATTTCTGCATATCCTTCCACGACATTGAAAATAACTTCATTATAGGTTGCACCTTTGGGAACAAAATTAAAATATGCAACTTTGAGAGGGATAAACTTGGTATAATTAATAGCTAAAATTCGTTCTTCTTTATTTTCCAAAATTTCAATTGGATTTATAAGAACATTATAAGAATCTAATTGAAGAATCAACCAAGAAAAGACATTAACTATCATCAAATCTTCTCGGTCAAATCTCAGTTCAAACTGTAATATTTTTTGATATTTCTTAATCTGACCACTATATACTACCTCATTGAAAGCTTTGATACCATTGAGAATAATATTCTCTAAATTATCTCCAAAAATTCTGATGCGTATATCCGAGGTTTGCTCTAATAATTCATAGTTTCGTTTCATGGTTTTAACCTTCTATCTCGTATATTTAATTAACTCTCTCTCCTTTCAGGGTAGAACAAAGAAAATAACCTATTAAATTTAATGTATATAACATTCGAAAGATATGCCTCTAAAAAAAT
>JAJYDZ010000192.1 GCA_021790415.1 Thermoplasmata archaeon
TGTGGATCTGTTTAATGTGATTGAAAAGTATCTCACAGGTCACAATATAGAAGTTATAGGGGGATTTTCCTTAGCTTCCCTGAACGTGAAGAACAGAGAACTTGTTTCTTCTGAAGGAAAGACAATAAAATATGATTTACCTGTGGTCATGCCTCCGGAAACCTTACATAAATCAATTCAAACATCTAATTTCCCAAAGACAGATAGTGGTCATATAGATATTGATGAATCTACACTCTCAGTGAAAAATAATGAACAGGTATATGTAATAGGGGGTTCACTTGGACTTCCCGGTTCGCAGAACCTTGCTTCCGCTCTTGATCAGGCAGAATTTGTATCTGCTAGAATTGCTAATAAAATCTCCGGTTACAGAGAACCAGAGCCATTCAAAATGAAAATCGAATTGCAGCCTTTGACTGATAATAAACTTGCAATGACAGCACTCTTAGATGGTGATTCGCTCATGGTAGGCAAGGCATCAGAAACCGATTTCCTTCTGAGACTTTATGCCCATTCATCATACTTTGGAAGAGAAATTAGAGGATTTGTGTAGGTGGTAAGATGACAACAGATGAAGATAAACAGGTTGAAATAGAAAGAATGTTGGGAGAATTAGTTCAGGACGACTCATCAATGGAATCGCTTCTGAGAATACTATCCGGTTTGAAGGACTCTGGAGGGCTTCTTTTACTGGAAAATTTGATATCTAAAAAAATGCCTGGAAGTACAATTCAGGCTGAAAGATTGTTTAACTCCAATGAATTAAACCTCGGATTGCTTAAGATGGTTGATGTATTGACCGCCCTTATGGCGGCAATATCACAGGGGCCCACCTCTGGCACAATAAATTCCATACTATATAATAGCGATGAAATTGCCGAAGCCATGGTAAGTGGAGCAAAAAAACCTGACAATTACAGTCTTCTAAGACTAATGGGCATGTTTAAGGATCCCGATCTGGCAGCAGGATTGACTGCCGTTCTTAACGCTCTTAAAGAACTCGGTAAAATATTAAAGACGGTCGATTGAATTGACACTACAAGTCAGTTTTAAATATGACTCTACAAATGAGAGATTTGTAACAGATACACAAGGAAGGGAACCTATGAGCATCAGGGACCCGTTTACTTCAAAGGAAATCTATCATACTCCAACTGAATTGCTTCTGCTGGGTATGGGCGGTTGTTCCAGTGACGATATTCTTCTGATCCTCAAAAAAAGAAAGAACGAAGTATCAGATTTCAGATGCGAGGTTACAGGAACAAGAGCAGAAACAGATCCAAAGACGCTCACTTATGCCAACATTCATTACATCATAAATGGTAAGGTTGATGAAGATTCTGCAAGGAAAGCCATAGACCTCAGCCTCTCAAAGTATTGCAGTGTTTCTATCCTTGCAAAAAGAGGAGGCACAGATTTAAGGTACTCTCTGACCCTGAATGGTAAGAAAATTGCTGAAAGTGAAAAAGCGTAAAGATTTTTCAAATTAAATATTTTTGATCCCGCTTCCCGTTAGAATTAGAAGAGAGTTTTTTGACTTGTCTGTCTTTTCATATGCGGCATACGTTGTTGCCGAGCTAAATTCAGTGTAAATTCCCTTAGTGATTAATGCGTTACGGGAATTCTTTATTTCTTCTTCTGAAACAGTAATAACCCTTCCATATAGCCTGATTTTTTCAGTCATTTCATTTAAATGAGGGGAATTTACAGTAACCAGAGCATCAGCTATGGATCTGCCATATTTTGCGGGCTTCGTTTTATATACAGAATCAAATAGCGGACACATTATTTCAGGCTGAACAGCTATAATTTCTGGAATATGATCTATCTCTCCTGAATCCATAAGATGCTCCAACCCATACAGCATTCCCAGCATCAATGTTCCTGCAGAAACTGGGACAAAAATCCTTTCCGGCATCTTTTCTGTCTGCTTAAAGATCTCATATGATAATGAACGTATCCCATCTATAAATTCTGCCATGTAAGTATGTCCAAGGTATGTTCCATGTGCTGATACAGCTGCTCTGAACAGATCCTCTCTTGAACCTTCAATGAGTGTTACATTAGCTCCGAATGACTTTATCTGCTCCAGTTTAATCCTGTTCGAAGTAGCAGATACAAAAACTGTTGGCGAATATCCTGCGATCTTTGAAAAGAATGAAAATGAAGCCCCTGCGTTACCCGATGAATCCTCACTTACCGGTGAACCGGAAAGAAGCATTTCATTGTCCCTTATGCTTGAAAATAGAGTAACCATCCCGCGATCCTTATATGAAAGGGTCGGAGTAAAATAATCCAATTTCATAGAAAGGTTTCCAAAATTCAATATTGGAGTCAAGAATTCTGGATCAATAATCCATTTGTTGATGTAGGGAAAATTTCTGCTTAAATTTTCATTATACTTCCAGTTAATCTTTAAAAAAAATGTGCCTCCACATTTGAGGCATATGTGCTCAAGTTTCTCCCTTGGTGCTTTACAGTTCCTGCATAGTACAGTTGGTTTCATCAAAAATTAGAGGGATGAGTAATAGTTCTCGTCGTAAGGTTCGGGTTTTAATCCCTTTCTTGTTCTGATTTTTGCAACGATATCACTCTGTAATTCATACGGAACCTTCTGATAACCTTCGTTTTCAGAACTCCACAGAACTTTTCCACCGGTTGCACTTCTTATGGCTGAAGCAAAACCAAACATTCCGGAAACAGGTATTTTAGATATAATTACGATATCATCACCTTCAGTATTCATTTCTTCTACAACGCCTCTTCTCTGCTGAATTTCGTTTGTAACTGAACCCATAATATCCTGAGGAACGTTTATGTAAACTCTCTGGACAGGTTCAAGTAATATTCTCTTACCCCTACATATGGCACCATATATTGAGTTTCTTCCTGCAGGTATAACCTGAGCTGGTCCCCTGTGTATACTGTCCTCGTGTAATTTTGCGTCAACTAACTTAACTTTTAAACCTGAGACTCTTTCGTTTGCCAATGGTCCCCTGTTCATAACTTCCTTAAAGGAGTCTATGAGTAATTCCATGGTTTCATCTAGGTACTGAATACCCTTTGTGACATCAGTCATTAAGTTATCACCCTCGATGCACTCTAAACCTCTTGCTTCTTCTCTGTCCAGACCGTTTGCCTGGAGGAGTTCTGTTATGGCTTTTCGATCCTTGAATTTAGAACCCTGAGGAATTTGACCGTCCTTGATTAAAGCAATAATAGATTCTTCAAGTGGTGAAACCTCAAAATAGAATTTATTGTGCTTATTTGGAGATTTACCCTCAAAAGGACCTCCCTGATGTTCAACTGTTTCTCTATATACTACTATTGGATCGGAAGTTGTGACCTCTACTTTATAGTCATTTCTTACTCTATATAGAGTTATTTCAAGATGTAATTCACCCATACCAGATATAAGATGTTCTCCTGTTTCCTGATTGATGTTGACCTGTATTGAAGGATCGGCCTTTGACACTGTCTTCAAAACTTCAATGAGTTTTGGAAGATCTGATGTATGTTTTGCTTCTATTGCAAGCGTTACCACTGGATCTGTATAATGCATCATTGGCTCAAATGCCTCCATGTCAGGCAGTGCGGCTACAGTCGAACCTGCTATTGCGCTTTTTAGACCAATAACTGCTGCTATGTTTCCAGCTGCCATGCTATCAATTTGTATTCTATCCGGGCCGACCATCATGGCCAATGTCTGTAGTTTGAATTTTCCTGAGGTGCCGAGAATATATAACTCCTGGCCCCGTTTCAATGTACCGCTGAAAATTCTTCCAACCGCAATTTCACCTGCATGTGGATCAACAATTATCTTCGTTATCATCATGTTAACAGGACCTTCGGGATCACAGATCATCATTGCCTTTCCGTTAACAGATTCAAGGTTGCCTTTCCATATCTGTGGGATTCTGTAAGCCTGTGCCTGCTTTGGATCCGGAAGATGTTTAATGACCATTGTTAATATAATGGTGTGAAGTTGTGATTTCTTTGCAAGCTCTTTTTGATTACCCGCCTTTACATAATCTACTATGTCTTTGAATGAAACTTTCGTTTCCTTCATGGATGGCACTGAAATGGCCCAATTATTATATGCCGAACCAAAGGCTACTTTTCCATCCTGCACATTGAGTTGCCAGTCTTTGACAAATTCCTTTGGTGCATATTTTGTCAAAAGTTTGTTCACATCGTTAATAATCTTAACGAACCTTTTCTGCATCTCATCCGAATTCAATCTCAATTCGTTGATTAGCCTGTCAACCTTGTTTATGAAAAGAACTGGTTTAACCCTCTCTCTGAGTGCTTGTCTGATAACAGTTTCTGTTTGTGGCATTACGCCCTCCACTGAATCGACTACAATGATTGCTCCATCTACTGCCCTCATTGCCCTAGTGACATCCCCACCAAAATCCACGTGCCCCGGAGTATCAATAAGATTGATTAAAAATTCCTGATTGTCGTGAACGTGAACCATAGAAGCAACGGCAGCATTAATTGTGATACCTCTTGCCTGTTCCTGTTCGTCAAAATCCAACATTAATTGCTTCCCTGCTAAATCCTCACTCATCATCCCGGCGCCTGCGATCAGATTATCGCTTAATGTTGTCTTCCCGTGATCAATGTGTGCAGCTATACCCATATTCCTTATCTTTTCAGGATGGTTTATCAATTTCGAAGCTTTTGCAATATTATCTTCTTTTCGTCCCATTAAAAACACCTTACAGATTTAAAATT
>JAJYDZ010000193.1 GCA_021790415.1 Thermoplasmata archaeon
ATATCTGATAATTCAATCATTTTTTACAAACTTAAAGGAAATTGATTTTTCTAAATGAGATTATTTAAACATTAAAAGATTTGAAGTCTAAAGCCGATCGCACAATCTTGATTTTACGGCAAAAAACCTGCAAAATCTATAAAATTACGTACCATGCCGCTATACGAACTTTTCGAAGAACCAGCTATGATAGGCTTTAATTGATATCTTGATCATTCAGCAGAATTTTTATCTAGGAAGGCACCTTTTTGATAAGGTAAGTCTTCTACAAATTATAAATAAAGGGATGTCATTTAACGGAAATGCCGCATTTCTTTATTTCAGTTGACGGAGGCGCAACCAAAACTTTTGCAGTTTGTTATGATGAGACAGGCCTAATATACGGTTCAGGCGTGTCTGGTTCATCAAATTATAGAAACACATCAATCGATTTTGCCAAGAACAATCTCAATACCGCTGTAACCAATGCAATTAGCAGGGCTGGTCTGACCAAAAGTCAGATAGAGAAGTTTACCTTTGCACTTGCGGGTGTCAAGGACTCTAAACGGTCAACTGAAATTATTAGGGAATTTGTAAATCAACTTAAACTTGGTAATGACGTCAGCCTCTTTAATGACGGGGAAGCGGGCTTTAATTGTCGTTTTCCTGGTCAGGACGGCATTATAGCAGCACCTGGTACTGGTATGATATCATATGGTAAAAAGGGAGATAGATTTGAGAGGGCAAGCGGCTGGGGTTGGTTTCTTGGAGACGAAGGTGCCGCTTTTTATATAGCCAGAAGAGCCATGCAGGAATGCACGAATATATATGATGGAAGGCTCGAGATAGAAAGCAAACTACCTGAAAGACTTATGAAATATTATGCCGTTGATGAACCAAGGGACCTTGTCACAGAAGTTTACACAACACCATTAGATATTAGAAGAATTGCTGCATTTTCACAGATTGTTGGTAACCTCGCCAACGAAGGGGACGAGCTAGCATTGAAATTATTGAAAGAATCTGCGCTTGCTGCAGGCAAATGTGTTATTGCCCTCAAAAATCGTTTATATCATGATGAAAATATAATCTATAGTGGTTATGGTGGCGTATTTCGTTCCGGAAATATATACTGGGACTATCTAAGAGAAATGGTAAATTCAAAATTTCCTGATGCAAAATCAGTGCCTCCTCTATTCGGATATCACGCAGTCATAGGTTCTATTTTTCTGGTGTTGAAGGATTCAGATGCGTTAGAACATTTTGATCTGGAAAGTGAAGTATCACAAGTGAACAAGCAGGTCAACAACCTGCCAGTTAAAGAGAAGAGTGAATTCCTATTTGTTAACAAGTGATAATTTTATAAAATTTAGGACTTCAAAGTTAAAAAAGGAATACAGAGAAGAAATCTATTCTTTAGGAACAAAGATGTCTTAGGGGCCATATCCTGGATCGAATCTGTTGAGGTCATATGGTAAATACTGAATTAATTAGTATAATCTATGTAATTCGAATATAAACATGGACACAAGTTAGTCGATAAGTCCGGTTGAATATTTAAATCAGTGAAAGTTTGAGGGATCAGCGTATATACTAAAATTGTCTCGCTGAAATACTTTAACTGAATCTCAGCATATAGGTTTGTTAAGGAAGGTGTGGTGATAGTTTTGGCATCTCAAAAAACATTTGTAATAACAGGTGGCACCAGTGGTATAGGAAGAGAATTAGTTTATGCATTATCATCTCCGGATTCTAATATAGTATTTACCGGTAGAAATTTGCAAAAAGGCAGGGAAATTGTTGAAAAGATAGGCACCGACAAATCTGAATTCTACGCACTTGATCAATCTAATATAAAAGAGGTTATAGAGTTCACAAAATGGTTATCAGACAGAAAACTTAACATATCCGGGCTGGTAAATAACGCATCCAGAAACTCAAGATATGGGATCTTAAACATTTCTCTGACCGAATGGAATGAAGTTCTAAACCTTATTTTGACTTCCACGATGCTCATATCACAAGCGGTCGCAAACCACATGATAAAGACAAAGACGCATGGAAAAATAATCAATATGGGCGCGATTCAATACCTTGCACCACTGAACTCTTCTTTAGCTTATGCGGCAGCAAAGGGTGCACTTGTTTCAATGGGTAGAAGCATGGCGGTGGATCTGGGGAAATATGGCATTCAGGTTATATCACTGATTCCTGGCCCGATTTACTCAAAAGGAAGTGAGCCGGATGAGCATTTGGATTCTACTGCTGCTACTTTACTTGGAAGATTTGGCAGGATGCGGGAAATATCAGACTTGATTGGTTTTTTGTTATCTGAAAGGAATTCCTTTATGACTGGGAACGAAATCATAGTAGATGGCGGGAGACTGATAAGTAGAAAGGAAGATCCTAAAGAGATTACATCCGGTAAAATTTAATCTTATAACTTTACACACAAATAGTTAAGTGGAAAAGTTCATTGTATCATATATTAATATTACTGCGCAAATATATCATAAAGTATTAGACTTCATATTTTTAAGAAGATTTAAATTGTTTACACGCATAACTAATCATGACAAACAAATTTCTTGTGCACGCCAAAGAAGACTATGTTGGTGTAGCTACAGAAGACCTAAAAAAGGATGAAAGCGTAGAAGGAACATTTCTAGATGATAACGGAAAGAACTCTCTGAAAGTATTGGAGGAGATACCACTGGGTCATAAAATAGCGTTGAGAGATATAAAAAAAGGAGAAAAAATAATAGAATACAAAGAGCAAATTGGTGTTGCAACAAAAGACATTAGAAAAGGTGAGCACGTGCACATTCACAATATTAAAACAACGAGGTGGTAATTTGACTACATTTCTAGGATATGAAAGAGAAAATGGCAGGATAGGTGTAAGAAATCATGTTCTTATAATCCCACTTGATGATCTATCAAATTCAGCATCCGTTGCGGTTGAGAATAATATTTTTGGAACTAGGGCCATACCACATCCCTATGGGAGACTCCAATTTGGCAGGGATCTTGATCTTACATTCAAAACCCTAGCGGGAATGGGACGAAACCCAAACGTGGCTAGCGCTATTGTTATTGGCATAGAAGATCAGTGGACACAAAAAATAGCTGACAGGATATCAGAAACAGGGAAAAGGGTTGAAGCTATAAGCATCGAGGGAAACGGAGACTTAAAAACGATAGAAAGAGCATCTAGGATGGCCAGGGAAATGGTTGCAGTGGCAAGTCATTCCAGAAGAAAAGAATTTGATGTCTCAAACCTTGTGGTCAGTACAAAGTGCGGTGAATCTGATACCACTTCAGGTCTTGCATCTAATCCGACCGTAGGAGTAGTGTTTGACAGGCTGGTTGATGAAGGTGCAACTGTGATATTCGGAGAAACATCAGAACTTACTGGAGCGGAGAGCTATGTTAAAAGAATGTGTGCAACTCAGGATCTCAAGAACAAGTTCCAAAAGATTTTTGACGAATATCAAAAGGTGATTACAGACGAGGGTGCAGATCTATTGGGTTCTCAGCCAACCAAAGGAAATATCAAGGGCGGTCTTTCAACAATCGAGGAAAAGGCCTTTGGAAATATTCAAAAAGCTGGAACGAAGCCTATAGTTGATGTTTTAGAATACGCGGATGAGCCAAAGATTAAGGGTTTGCATTTCATGAATACATCCTCTGCCGCAGCCGAGGCCGTTACTTTATTTTCAGCGGCGGGAGCTGTTGTTCACCTATTTACAACCGGTCAGGGGAATATTATCGGGAATCCGATTGAACCTGTCGTAAAGACTACGGCGAATCCCAAAACTGCCAGAGAAATGAAGGAACACATAGATCTTGATCTTTCGGGGTTATTGAAATTCGAATACAACCTGAAAGAGGCTGGAAATAAGCTTTACGATCTTATGGTAAAAACTGCATCCGGGAGCTTGACAGCCAATGAAATATTGAAACACCACGAATTCGCCTTGACTAAGCTTTACATTTCTGCATGATATTTTCTAAAAAACAAAAAATTCAAAAATATTTAATACTATACCTATTGGAATGGATCAAAAAGAAAGCCTGAATGAACTTGCATATAAACACATATTCAATGGAATCCTAGATGGGAAGTACAGACCTGGGAAATTCTTGAATATTGATAATATATCTGAGCATTTGAGCATAAGTAAGACTCCTATTAGAGAGGCTCTACTTGAATTAGAAGGAGAAGGCCTCATAAAGAGGAACGGGAGATCATATTATATTTTCAGCCCTTCTAAAAAAGACATTCTTGATTTATACGAGGTCAGGCGCATACTTGAAGCGGAGGCTGCTTATTTATCGGCAATTGCTCCAGCTCCGGCTTTTCTGAACAATCTAGAGAAAATTATAACTGCAATCGAAAAGCTCTCTAAAAAGGAAAATCCAGATCCCGTTGTTTTTGCAGATTTGAGTGGAAAGTTTCACAGTGAAATATGCGTATCTACTGGAAATGAACTGCTCGCGAAGATTGTGGACGACATCAGACTTAGACTGAAAATAGTCAGAGTCACCTCTTTTAGCAGCTTTAACCGCAGGAATGAGGACTTTGCGGAACACAGATCCGTATTTCTGGCAATAAAGGAAAAGAACCCTTCTCTTGCAAAGGAATTGATGTTAGATCACCAGACTAAAGTTATAGAATACGTGAAGAGAGAACTAATCATGCAATTTTATGATTGATATTTTAATGAAATTTAAGAATCTTTGTTTTATCC
>JAJYDZ010000194.1 GCA_021790415.1 Thermoplasmata archaeon
AGTATGAAGATTCTTTAAATAATATAAAAATAAAGGAACAGCAGAATTATGACAAGCTCAAACCGCATTTAATAGAATATATTTTAAAATATGGGACTTCAGATTCTGATGTTTTTATCAATAAAGGGATGCTTTCAGACCCATTCAATATAAAAATGAAAATTGTTCAGGGTGGGATAGAGCAAGAAACTACAATAGACCTGATTGAAACGTTTAATTTATGGTATGGATTAAATACTGAAAAGAATATCTCTATTTATAATGTGGATAGACGATATGTTTTCGTTAATGGCAAGAAAGATAAACAAGGGGTGATTATAATTTGGAGAAATACTAAGAATTTAGACCTCATTGCAGAAAGGGACTTCATACTTGAAAAATTACAGAAATACTTTAACATTGAAAATGAGAGTCAAGAATACACTCAAGTTCTGTTCAATAACGATTCTTCGTTGGATCTTTCAGTTTACAATATAGAAGTCAAAAGTCTTGATCCAATTTTCTTCGAGTTACAATGGAGCGGTTTTAGTGCCGAATAAGAACATTAGAACCCATAAGAGATTAACTGATGATCTCGTTCTACCAGATTTTTTCTCAAATAAGCTTGGTTATAAGAGTTCCTCATCCTTATTTGAAGATTTGAAGGATGCAGATGAAGGATATAACTCAAAAGGAATCAGTCATTTCTGTGAAAGGATTTCTTCGAGGGGCACGGATATAAGCAGTTATGACCTTAGGATCAAGAAGTATGTTCAGAAAATTTCACATGGTAGAGAGTATGGATTCAGGCTGAAGTATTATCAGTACCTGGCAGTCCTCTTCACAGAAATGTATTTTGAACTTTTCTTTTCTGATTATTCCAAGGAAAAATATCAATTTATAAGTGAAATTAACAGTTTTATTGATAGCACGAGCAAGGATGGAAGCAGAAAATTGAGTTCCAAAGATTTTAGGCCACCTAAGTTGGCATATTACATGGCCACTGGAAGTGGAAAGACCATCGTGATGCATATTAATTATCTTCAATACTTGGAATATGCCATAAGAAATAGTATAAGAATCGATAATTGTGTTTTAATAACACCCTCAAATCAGATGACAGAGCAGCATATTAATGAGCTCAATAAAAGCGGTATTGAAGCATTGGAATTTAATGGATTAACACTTGAATCATACTCATCAAACAACTATATGATTAAGGTCATTGATATAAATAAACTGAAAACTAATGAAACAAAAAAAGGATCTGGCGTAACGATAGATATTTCGGGTTTTGGAACTCATAATCTCATTCTTGTTGATGAAGGACATAAGGGATATAAGTCGGAGGAAAGAACCTGGGCTAACATTAGAGACCAAATGTCATTAGAAGGCTTCGCCTTAGAATACAGTGCGACCTTTGAGCAGGCAGTCTCAAGTGATCAAGAACTGTATGATACATATGCTCATTCCATATTAATTGACTATTCTTATAGGCATTTTTACCGGGATGGATATGGAAAAGATTTCTTTATCATCAATCTTGATAAGAGTTCGTTGGATGAAATCAAAACTAGAAATACATTACTTTTGGCAAATTCTTTGTCGTATCTCGGGCAACTCCTTGTTTATAGAGATAGGAAGGATATCATAAAGAAGTACGCTATTGAAAGGCCATTATGGATATTTGTTGGTAGCAAAGTTAGCGTATCTGATAAGAAGACAACATCTGACATCATAGACGTTGTCAAATTTTTGGATTGGGTGACTTCACCGCCTAATAGGAGCAATGTTATGGAACGGATAAAAGCCATAATCCATGGTAATAGTGGAATTCAAGATAAAAAGGGTAATGATGTTTTTGCCCGCAGTTACGATGAAATACTTTTTCCTTACAAAATTAGACCTTCGGACAGTGAAGAGAGCAAAGATCTCAATTATGACCAGATCTATTCAGATTTGCTTCATATTGTCTTCAAATCATCAGAGAACTCTGAAATAGAGCTTTACAAAATCAATGAAACCGATGGGGAAATTGGAATTAAATGCGGCTCAGATTTTTTTGGAGTGATAGATGTTGGAGACAGGCTGAAGTTGTTGAATGATATAAAGGAAGCTCTTCCTCAAATTAAGATTCATGATGATAAGATCACAAAATCACTATTTAGCAGCATTACTGATGAACCAGAAAAGATAGATATCCTGATTGGAGCAAAGAAATTCATAGAAGGATGGGACACAAAACGAGTATCGTCTATGTGTCTCCTAAGTGTAGGCAAAAAAGAAGGCGCTCAGATAATTCAACTTTTCGGAAGAGGCGTTAGGTTGAATGGCGAAAACAAGTCTATGAAAAGAGAGCTGAATCCGTCCAATGAATTAAGAATAGTACAAATGTTGTACATATTTGGAATAAAGGCATCGTATTTGGCAGCATTTAGAGATATAGTGAAAAATGAAGTTCTGTACACGCTGCGGACATTAGAGATCACAAATAATATAAAAAATATTAAGCCGCCACTGCAAATGATAACATTAAAAGAAAATGTTATAAGGCAATACCAAAACGAAAGTATAATTTTGACTTATGAAACAGACATAATTCCAAGTGTGAATTTTTTGGCTACTGCGGAAAGAGTGTCATTAACCGATTCAGGGATTCAAAGCGTTACAGAATATAAGAAGTGCATTTTAGATCGCTTCACCCTGGATATGATTAACTGGAATAATATCTATTTTAAAGTTTTAGATTATAAATTCAGTTCTAACTTTCGAAACTTGATCGTATCCTCAGAAATTTTCGATTCTTTAGTTAAATCCCTGTTTTACAACAATAGTTCGAATTATGAACTTTTGATGGATCCGGAATTATTTACAAATGTAGATTTAAAGAACGTAGAAATAATAGAAGAAGCTATTTTTGAAATAATTAAAAGATATATGGTTAGGTTCAAAGATAAGAAATTTAGGGAGAAAATCACTGCCGAAGGCAACATTTTTGAAAGTGGAAATTTTAATGGCCCTATTCCAGAGAATTATAAGCTTTATATTGACGATACAATTGCAAAGAAAAATAGTATCCCAGACATTATAAGTATCAAAAAATTAGAAACATATCTATCATTCCCTATTAAGAAAGTTGAGACGAAATACAGAGGAACTGAGGCCTCATTATATGTACCATTGATATCTTACGATGAAAACGGTAAATGCTATACAATCCCAGTGGGCCTCAATGAGGGCGAAGAAAAATTTGTCAGGGACCTGATCTTGTTTATCAATAACAATCAAAACATTGATAGCAGAAATTTAGACACGCTAGAATTTTATCTCTATAGAAATCCTGCTCGTTCAGGGTTTCACTTTTATATTTTAAATGAAACAATATATCCAGACTTTGTTCTTTGGGTGAGGGAGAAAGGGGATAAAAAAAAGAATCAGGTTATAATTTACATTGAACCTCATGGTCTAGTGCACTCTGATCCTGATAATGATCCGAAACTTAACTTACCGGGTTATTTAAATAAAATGAAAAATGATATAAAGGGATTAAAAACTTATGCCTTTATAATTTCTGTAACAGACTGGGATAAACTTAACTGGAAACCTAAACCCAAATGTCAAATGGAAAAAATGGGGATCATATTTCAAAGCGACCCAGATTACATAAAAAAAATATTCGAACTGGTCTTAAAATAAATTTAATATGAATGCAAAATCAGGTTTGCAAAGAATTTCATAGTAAAGTTTCTTCCAGTAGATATTATGGTAAACAAAATATCAGGAAATGTATTTACTAACCACAGAAGATCTTCACTATGTATGATCATTTACCCAATAAACAGGAGAAAACTACAAACACTGTACTGGAGCAGGCAAAGTTGCTGGGGTATGAGTGGGTGAGTTAAATGGTTTCAGTTACAACTGTAATTTTCACACTTATAGGCGGTTTGATTGCAGGCTTAATCGGTCTCCTTGCTACAAAAGTTAGTCTTAGAGACCAGAGAAAGCAAATACACCTTAAGGAACACAAGAATAATTTATTGGCAGTACGTGAGGCTCTGGATCAAATCAGGAAAGGTGTTTGGCCCTTCATTGGTAGCGCTGAAGAATTAAAGCTACCTAAATCACCCTTCGGAAACCTGTCATTAGTTCAAAATTTAAAAATTAAGGATGTACCAGTAATAATGCAGCAGTCTATCTTATCATTTGGCAGAAATGAAACGTTTCAACTAGGTATTGATTCAATTCTATATGATGATATCCCATTACACTTTCGAGACCTTGATAAACTACTGGAGAAAACAGAAAACAAGTTTAATAAAAGTGGTTCAACCACTTTGAAACTTCTTAATGATCTTTCTGACATTATATATAATAAACTCAATAATGTAGATATTGATTTTCCTGGTATTCCCATTCCCACAGAGAAGGGGTTTAATTCAACTACTACGAAATTTAAATATCTAAACGATGAAGATAAATTGAGAAAAGCGGGTTATATTTTTCTCATGGTAATCGGTGAGGACGAAGATAAATGGCATAACAACGTTGAAAGATTAAAAAATATGGACCTTTATGATAAACTCAAAAAATTAACAGAGGAAATCAAAAATGAATTTGGAGGAAATTTGAATCAGCTTCTTGAATTACATGACCAGATATTTCAGAACATTAATGAAACAAAAGATGAGATTGATAAAATTGAACACACAACTAAACTAAAGGGTAGTTGTATGTATTTTTAACCCAAG
>JAJYDZ010000195.1 GCA_021790415.1 Thermoplasmata archaeon
GACACATCCATGAGAAGAAAACCACTGGTGAAGACGTTGAGGGAAATAAGGGAAAAATACAGGAGAATTTAAATGAAAATGAAAACACAGCAAGATAAGATATTTAGGAAGACTGTAGTTCAGGGAAGGCTTATCTTCCTGCAGCCAGATGAAAAAACAAGGTTTAACTTTACAATTTGGTTTGATTACACGCGAGTTCTTATGAACGATCTGAAAGAAGGCGACCTAGTAGCCGTAAACAACTTTGCCACGGATGGGAGCTCCACGCACTGGAGTGTTCTGGAATTAGTTTCTGTCTTGCCAGTTCACTATGCACTTGGCTCGAGACCAGAAGATTTAAGGGGGTTTCCAGGTTACATTATGGCAGCTGCAGGCAATCTTCCAACAGATTGGATGCAGCAAGAATCAACATCATCCGAAGATACAACAAAAATTCAGTGTATAGCAACCCCCATAAATCTTGAAATAGTGCAAAAAGCATCATCTGCCGATTTGATGCTTGAAGACGAGACTAACATACCAATGATAGGTTCGGAGGTCAAGCTTTTATCCGTAGGATCAACTAAAGAAATACTAAACAAAAATCTAAATGGTTTAGCAGATATTATTACGGTTGGCACGCTAATAAGGGAGCCAGATATAGAAGTGTTGATGGATACTCAGAATGCGATTAAAACACACATTGGGATATTTGGTTTTACTGGAGTTGGCAAGAGCAACTTTATCAGCACGTTGGTCAATAGCTTGGTTAGTTCACATTTAAAAGTTAAAATCATCATTCTTGATTTGAATAATGAATATTTGGGTCTTCTCGGCGATATCTTGTTATCTGGAAACACAAAGGGCATGATCCTCAACATAGGGGAAAAGACTTTAACTGGGAAAGTGCAAGAATTTGTTCATAACAATTCTCCTGTTAGCATAGATGAAGCCCTTGCAGCTTACTTAAAGGATCTTTACCTGACACGAGGATTAGTTCCATTAAGACCTTCGTTCGGCAAGATTTTGAAAGCTATTTTGCAAGGTGACACACTAAAAATTTTAAAAGACGAGTATACCCAAAGTGTAGAGGAATTCATTAATGCTGAGAGAGATAAGCTATTTGATGATTATGCCACCATTAAGATAATGGCATATCTCGATTTACTTTTCTCTGGGATTACTAACCGTATTGGAAATATTGCTATTAATCTAGATCCAACGGTTGCACGAACAATTCATGGTCAACTGGCAGCGATAATTGAACAAATTGAAAGTTCAGGAGATGCTCCCGGAAAATCCACAGATACACCCATAAGCATGAGAATCAATATAATGAGGCAGGATCTAAAAAAAATTTTCAACCCACCGATATGGAATATAAGGCCACAGAACACAATAAATTTCAACGATATAATTAGTGAGCTTAATGATGAAAGCAGAAGTTCACTAATAATCGTTAACTCATTTGACCCTGACGAAATGAGGGAATTTACGTATAATTTAGGCATGAGGGTATATGAACATAGAAGAAGAAGAGGGAAAATATCTCCACTAATATCATTTGTCTTTGATGAAGCAGATGAATTTATTCCTTCTACCGCTCTTGCAGGAAGCACATATTATTCTTCAAAGAAAGTCGTGGAGATGATTGCCAGGAGGGGAAGGAAATTTGGGATCGGGCTCACCATTGCGACGCAAAGATCAACTTATCTAGACACTAATATAATGGGTCAGCTTCACACGTATTTCGTTAGCAAACTACCAAGGGAAACAGACAGAGAGAGAGTTGGGGAAGCCTTTGCAGTGTCAACGGAAATGTTTACTCAAACGTTTAAATTTAAAAAGGGGGATTGGCTGTATATTAGTCATGAATCAGCTGGGTTAGATTCCGTTCCAATACCTATACATTCCAAGGATGCGGAGGTGAGAATCCGAGATTATTTCAACTCACAGGCTACTGGCACATAGGTAAATATTTATTCTCGCCGGTCCTGCGGAGCTATGAGCTTCATACCTATATTTGTCGTCGATCGTCCAGCTTCGCTGGAAATTCTTAAGGGTCTGAGCGAATACCGTGACAATTTCGGAATATTAGCTCATGCTTTCACAACGGACAATTTCAAAAAGAAATTTAGAGAGTTTGACCTTGCGAAGTACAAAATCGGTGACTCTGGTATTTATCAGGGGAAAGAAATTTCATATGAGAAGCTGTTTGAAGAATACGTCAAGATGGGTGTTACTCATGGCATAATAAAAGATCGGTACCGAGATCCTGTCAAGACTTACAAAAGCGCACGAATTGCCATTAGAGCCTATGAGGATTTGTGTTATGATAAGAAATTTACAATTGTAGGCGTAGCGCAAGGCAACTCTGTTGCGGAATATTTGCAGAGCTACGAAGACCAGTTAAACTTAGGTTATCCGATGGTAGCGGTTGGTGGTTTGCTCTCAAAAGTCGAAAACCACAAAAGGATGGTAAAAGTCAAGAAAGAATCTTTTCTAACAGATGTTGTAAGGGCTATAAAGGAGAGTCACCGTCATGATGACATTTTTCTTTTAGGTGCTTTTAACCGTTCAAGAATAGGATTCTTCAAGGAACTAGACATATGGGGTGCTGATTATAAAGGATGGATATTTCAATATAACAAGGAACAAAACCATAGAAAAAATGATCGCTTCGAACAAACCCGGAATTATATCAAGCATGAGATCTTTCCATTAATTCAAAAGAAGAGACTGCTAATTTTATCTTGTACCCAAAAAAAGAGAGATACAAAGGGCCCCTCAATTGAAGTTTATGATGGGCCATCATTCAGGGTTGTTAGGAAATATTTGGTATTAAATGACAGACTTGACATTAGAATAATTTCCGCTAAGTACGGTTTGATTAACAAAGGATACGAAATCAGATATTATGATGAGAGGATTAATGAGGAAAAGGCGAAGAAGTTCAGGAGACGATATTTAAGAGAAGTACAAATTCTTTTCAGCTGTTATAATGATGTTATGGTTTTTGGAAACGATTTATATCGCTCGGTCTTAGGAAAACACGATGCTGAGCATCCAGTTGGCAGGATTGGAGAACAACTATCACAGTTAAAAAATTGGCTCTATTCCAAGCCTTGATTGTTCATATGAAACAAAGGTCATCCTAATAAATGATGTTCATCACTAAAGGTAGTATCATGAAAATCAAAAAAACAGCAGAAGCAATAAACAGATAAAAACCTCTACTAGTCCACTTGACCTTTTTAGGGATCTTTTGAGCTATTAGATGTGTTTCGAAAATTAGATCTTTAATCGCCTTTTCGACCAATTCTTGTGCACCGGTGTTTTGAAAGTAATCGATCCATTTTGTCTCATTCATTTCAGCGATCTTCATGAAAAAGAAGATAGACTTTGGGTCAGCCCCTTCCCATTTGATAGGGATATTAAATCTAGGGATAATTGCGTAGATGATAAATATCACTCCAATTGCGGTCAGCAGTATAAATATTACAAATAGTATATATAGCAAATAGAGTAATACCACGTTAGACTGTAGAAGGGACAGTATGTATAATGAGCCCGCAAAGATGGTGACTCCTGACAGGATCACAAAAGCAATTGCTTGTAAACCTCTTTCTGCCTTGCCATCTTGATATCTATCCAGATTATTGACCTCGCTATAGCTAGAGAATATTATTTTAAATTTTTCCGATGTGTCTGGATTAACTGACATAATAATAAGAATATATTCCTGAATAATAAGTTGTTGATAAAAAGTCGATTAAATATTGATTACTTGTAGATGTTCCAATATCTGCTTCTTGGAGGTGGCAAAATATGATTATTCATTAGGGATAACGAAAATTAGGTACAGCATAGAACAATTGAGTATTAGATAAGCAAAGATTCTAGGCCTTCTTTCTAGTGTTTGCACTAATTAATCTAATTTGCCAAATTTTCAAATCACAAAAACAGGAATAGTTAAGGTTTCTTAAAGCATTATTATATTAATGGTAGCAAAAATTTGGGAGTTCAGGATGTTATGGATAAAAGAAGTATCCTTGATAGCACTTTATAAGATTGTAGGAATATACATTTGGGTCTTGCCCACGAATTACCAAATTTAAAATAAACATCAAAGTTCAAATGATTTCCAATTGGCTAGATTGTTGAAACCATCGGTGTATTCTATAATTTCATTAATTCTCCAGGAAATATAGTTAGGGGTTCCATGTGGTATAACAATACCCGCTCTGATTTTCTTGCCTAAGCTCTTCTCTTCTTCCAGTACGCCACCCTAGAGTGGGGACAGAATAATAAGTCCCTATCTGATAGGTTGATTTTTCGGACTTAAGCCAGATGGTCATCAGGATCCTCTCCCTGATATCGGCGTCTTTCTCCATTTTATACTGTTCCCTGAGTTCTTTAATACCCATGTCTCGCATGGTTTTGCAGATAAACAACAAGGACTTAAAGTGTAGTCAAATATTAATGTCCTTTACTATAGTTCAATCTAAGACTTGACAGAGCCTTGTCGTAAAACCTGTCTATGAAATGATTGTTGGAAAGAAGAAAACACTAAGTTAGATACCTTCACGCGTTGAAAAGATTAACAGATTGCTCGGAGCAAATATATTCCCTAAAAGGTTGCGGAGTTAAGGTTTTAAAGAACAAAGCCTTATTGTGAACAGCAGGCAAATATATCCCCTCGCTTGGAAATAGGATTTTAGGTTTAAATTAAATGGAAATCGTAGA
>JAJYDZ010000196.1 GCA_021790415.1 Thermoplasmata archaeon
TATACAAAGATGGGATTATAGCGGTTTTAGTCCCATCATTGGCCTTTTTAATTGCATATTTTACTAACAGCATTTTAATCCTCGATTATGTGCACGTTTTATTAGGAGCCCTATGGACAGGTGTCGATATCTTTCTGGGTCTCATATTTTCTTCTGTTATTAAAACAATAAATAAGGCTACAAAAATAAATATTGCAAGAGGAATGATACCGATGACTTTATTTTTTATTCCCACAGTTTCTATTGTTGTTCCAGCTGCAGGATATGTACTCGCCACTCGCGAGGGCATCTTTAGTTTCACTTCCAATATTTTCATAGCGATAATTATAATCGGAATACTTCTTGTAATGACTGGATTTCTAACAATAGTCCCAGTTACATGGAAATTTTCAAAAGAACTTTCTAAGGAAAATCCAGATAAAGAAAAAATTTCAAAAAGCATTAATATCATTTCCAAAGGGGCGTTTATACAAATGTTCTTCCAGATGGCAATTATAAGTTTGATGGCCTATATTGTAGTTTTCCCTTGAAGACAATATATTCAATCAGAAGACAGAAATAACTCTTCTGATTGCCTATTGAATTGTACCTCGGTGTTATGATGCTTATTGAAGTCAAAAGAACCTTTAAGATAAGTATTTCCTGTCAATTCCACAAACTCATCCAATAGATGTTTGTCCATTGAGCCTATCATTATTGATGGCCCTGTATCAGCGTTGAGGTATATCCCTTCATTTTTCTTTTGAAAATCAAGGATTTTTTTTAGGAGTAAAATGCTTTCAGGGGTTTGAACTAAGAGACCCCCTGATAGGAGTACAGAATGGAGATTCAGTGAATCTGTTTGTCCTCGTTTAAGAAGATATTCATCTTTAAAGTTATTTTCCACGGCTTCATGAAGTGCACTATATTTCTCATTTATCCAACTATTATAAAATATGGATTTTACTGCAGTGTCATGTGCCTTATCTGTGGCAATGTTCTGAGGGTTTGGGAATATTCCATAATAAAATTTCATTGGATTATCTCTTAATTTTACAGCAAAACTCTGGTCGGGATTGATTCCAGGGTAAGACAACCAGAGTGAAAGTCCATTTATGCAAGCTCTTGTCCCCGATCCGGATACGAGTCTCGCGAATCTTGATGCCATGGAAACCTTTTTTTCATTATTTGGAAATATATTCTCTACGAGCGATAATGCAACTGCCGCAGCAACAGCTGATGATTCACTCATTCCCTTTGCATTTTCATAACGCCTGAATCTCCTCACATTGAATTGAAAACTACCATGCAGGTTAAACCTTTTTCTGAAGTAATTCAATGCTTTCTCTGCTTTTGTGTTATAAATATTTGAAGTTTCACCATCAAGTCTTACAAAATCCATGCCATCTTGCTTAAGATATCTGCAGGAAGAGATGCAGTATGAAAAATCTGTGTTAAATGAAACAGAAGGGTTAAAAGCAATCTTTTCTATGTTATCGTAAAATCCCAAAAATTTTTCAAAGGCCTTGATAGGATAAGCTGTGGCGGTTACAGTTCTCCGATCCTCAACAGCGGGATATTCGTATGTGATCTCTTCATACGTCCCCGTTTCAATAAGAGAATTCTTTATGTTTTCACCTTTCATCCTTATTTCATCATTATTCAACTTAAACTTCGCCTCGGATATATCCTAAAATTTTATCCCTTGATCGAAGGTAATCTGTCATGTCAAAAGTTTTGACGTTATGGATTTCACAGAATTCTAGTGATTTCTTCATTACCTCTCTGTATTCAAAAATATGTGCAGAAAGCCTCGATCCATGTGATTTCGGATGGGTAAACCTAGAACGCGCCTCTAAATGTTCTTTATGTTCTTTCTCGTTCTGAATATAAAGATATATAGGTAACACAGAATCATTGAATTTTGTGATAAAATCCGGATAAAAATACAAGGTTTCAATTATAATCTTCTCTCCGTTTTTGTCTGCTCTTTCTATAACTTTCTCTATTCCCCTATTCATAATTTCAGTTTGTTTAAGGAAGCCTGAAATTATATTCTCACGGGTTTTTTCCCCAAAATATTGCCATGAATCATAAACACTAGACATGGCAATCTTATATTCCTCACCTAAAAAAGGTCTAAGAAACTCACGGAGATAATCTCCAGAGAGAACAATGTCAAATTCTAATTCATGGGCCAGATATCCAGAAATACTTGATTTTCCAACGCCTGGGACTCCTCCTATTAGGATTATAGTTTTATCCAAAGATTCAGAGCCCATATTAATTTGAGATAAACAACTTGGATTTTATCATTTCCATTTCATAGTTAGAAAGTCGGTTACTTAATTTTATCCGATCTTTCATAGAAACTTCTTATCTGGGATGAAGATTTCTCACAAATAATTAATAAGGAACTCACAGATCATATAAAAAAAGCGTTTGGCATGATCCGATTAATGACCGTTCAAAGTTCTTTGCATGATAAATTCCTAAAGGAAGCAGGTAATGGCAACTTTATGATTCAGGATCATTATTTGTCTCAGAGAACTGGGATGCCTGCTATAATGAGGTGGTTGTTTGGGTAAACATCTGGTATGTCCGTACTGTAAATCAGATAATGTAATTGGATCTCTTCTCATGGTCTATGGTACCTACAGGTGCCTGGAATGTGGTTACCAGGGGTCATTCATAATAGAAATGGATGATCGGAATTATGAGAAATTCCTTATGGAAAAGAATGATGATCCACCAAAAGATTAGACTTAAAGTTATTAAAAAATTATGGAATGGGATTAGGATATATGGAAAATAGACTATTCTTCATAAACCACATTTCCTTCAGCTATCACTGTCACAGGGTGAGAAGCCATTGAGAACGGGTCACCATTCCATAAAACCATTGAAGGGATAAAACCTGGTTTGATATTCCCAAGATTACTAACTCCCAGAATTTCTGCAGCTTCTGAAGTAAGTTTAGAAATAGCCTCTGCCTTTTCCATACCAAATCTCAGGAAATGTCTCATTGTTAGGAAGAGATTTCTTTGAAGAATCACAGGATGATCACTCATCATTGAAAATTTCACGCCAGACTTCATTAAATATTCTACGTTTCTCCAGGATTCATGCTTCAATTCCACCTTATAAGGTAAACTGTCCATTGGCCCATATACTATTGGAATTCCACTATTTTTAATTCTGTTAAAGACAGCTAAATTATGCAGATCCATGCCATGATTCAACACAACCTTAAGGTTAAATTCATTTTTTAGAGAAATGAGTAAATTTGCATCATCCTCTTTGTGGGTATGAACCATAAGCTTATACTTACCCTGAAGAATATCTATAAAAACTTCTGTTAGAGGTTCTATTTCGTCCATATCCTTAATATCTTTTTTCATAAGGTTGATAGCCTTTTGCGCTGAGTATAAACTCTGCCTCAAAAGTGCTGCTGCACCCATTCTGGTTGAGGGTCTGGTCCCCTTCCATGATGTTGTGCTCCTTGGATTATAACCCAACGCCATCTTAATTCCAATGTCCATTACAAAAGCATCGCTTATGTTAGACTTGAAATTCCTGATTAATGAGGCTCTACCGCCAAGGGTATTTCCACTCCCTGGCAAAACTGTGGAATATAATACCCCAGATTCAACAGACTCCTTAAATGCTGAATCATCCATATAAACACTGTCAACAGCTCGTACCAGAGGGAACAAATTCTCCATCTGTTCGTTTGATTCATCCTCAGCTGACGGCTCTCCTGATCTAACCATTCCAATGTGACTATGCGAATCAATAAAAGCAGGAGTCACTATTCCTTCTCCGAGAAATTCTCCATCAGACGGTTTCCTTTCCTCGATAGCAGTAATTTTATCATCAAATAATATGTATTTATCCTTTAGAGCTGTTTTTCCATCATATAATAGACTTGCTTTTACGTATTTCATCTAATATAAAGTAAATTTTCCTTAATATGTTTATTCCCTCTTAAATTTTCAATCGCTACTTATCTTTTTTATCGTTTATGGAATCAAGAAGTTTAATATTACTAAAATCGCAAAGCATAAAATTGTCTACCACCACTCTAGTATCTGTCCTCTCCACCTCTTCGAGAGACATCATATATCTCATATTCTCCTTGTAAGTTTCTTGGTCCTTATTCAATGTTATCATAACAAAATCAATTTCACCTAGTATCTCCAATAATGTGATAAGACCTGACACATTTTTTAACTTTGTGGATAACCGGTCTGTATAGCTTTTACCATATTTTGCTCTCACGAAGGTCACTGCAAGAAAATTAAGACCAAATTTTGAATAATCTATAACCGGTATGAACCTTTTTATTACATTTTGCTCTCTCAACTTTTTTATTCTCTTACTGATAGCGGATGGAGAGTTTATTCCACACAATTTACCTATTTCCTTCAAGGAAGTATCGCTATCTTTAGACATAATATCCAAAATTTTTAAATCTACAATATCCATATGAATTCAGTATTCTATATTAAATTCCTATTTAACAATTATGTAAACTTATTTCCTTCCATAATAATTTCTTGGAAATAATTTTCTTATACATTTCATTTTAGAGCATTTCGAAAAAATGTTTAAATGCAAGTTTTCCGTAATGATTTACATGTCGTCTGTCAAGTATTTAAAAAAGGACAGTGGAGGACTATTTACTGGGATTTTTCAAGGATTAGCATATGTCGCACCAGCAGCAACAGCAG
>JAJYDZ010000197.1:0-1018 GCA_021790415.1 Thermoplasmata archaeon
CCTTTCTCTATCATTATTTGAACCGCATTCGCTATATCGAGCACATGGGTGAACGTACGAACCTGAGACCCGTCCCCCAATATTTCGAACGGATTTTGTCTTTTAATTGCCTTGTAAATGAGATCGGGTATAACATGAGCCATTCCGAATTCTAATTCCCCCATAGAATTAACCTTGGGAAGTTCACCACTCCCAACCGCATTAAAGGGTCGTACTATCGCATAATTCAATCCATATTCGGAGTGTGCACCTCTAACGATGAACTCACCAAACAACTTCTGCATCCCGTAATTTGTTATGGGCACTAATTGATTGACCGCGTCCTGTTCAGAGACGGGTCTCTGCACCCTTTCATAAACCATTGAGGAGGAGAAATAATAAAAAGTAGCATCAGGAGAGGCAGCAAGAACGTTATCAATAGCGTATGTCATCATATCTGTATTGTCCCTGGAGATCTGATAAGGATATTTATGAAAATAGTTTATTCCTCCAATGAGGGCTGCCAAAAACAAGACAACATCGTAACCCCTAAATTCATTGGGATAAACATTTCTCACGTCCTTGACAACCAGTCTTAGTTTCGAGTTCTGATAAAAGTTATGTTCAATAAAGCCATACTTTGACATGTTGTCAATGATCGTGACATCGTGACCGGAATCCAGTAAATTCCTAACCACATGTGAGCCGATAAAACCCGAACCCCCGATGGCTAATATCCTCATATTTTCACATTCTCTCCTACTACAAAAATGTAGTGCATTTAGCAGCAACTCTCTCAGGAATGTGGGACATGCGTGAAAAAACTTATAGTAAGGAAAGAGGATATAGCTACGTGGATTACCCAAGAATCCTTTGGATTTATTACGAATGGGGTTCGCATCCTGTATTCGTTCCACTTGCAACTGCTTTGGGTGCAGATAGATTTGCAATCAGAGAGCCAAACGAGAAATCGCTATACAGGAAAATTCCCGTTTTGAATCATCTCATAGATTATGTCAGATGGCTTTATTTAGCATTC
>JAJYDZ010000197.1:1028-4708 GCA_021790415.1 Thermoplasmata archaeon
ATTACGATGCATTCCTGATTGATACTGGACTTGGCTATCAGGCTGCTGCGGTCGCTAAAAAGCTTCATCTTTTAAAAAACACAAAGATCATTGTCTGGTGTGCCTGGGCCGGCTTTTCCCGTGAGTTTGCCAAGAAAACTTCTAAATTCTTCATTACAAACAAACTCTTAAAGGAGGTGGATATATTTCTATCTCCTAGCAAATATAGAGAGACCAAAATCAATGAAGTGGTCAAAGATAAAAAAATTATAATTGTATATGGGTTCCCCAATCCAAGGATAAAACCCTTCCTTGAAGAAAATAATGTGAGTCCAGAACTGAACCTGCATAGATTACTGACGATTCCTGGAAATCTCACCTCCAGGAGTCATATCGAAACAAAGGGAGTTGATCTAGTCTTAGAAGCCTTCCAATCTGTGAAACAGAAGTACGCTGATGCCACGCTCAGTATAGTGGGCTACGGTTTGAGCGACAAGGGTCTTCTAAATTTGATAAAGACGAATGGAGTAACGTTCATTGAACATCCTAACGACTCAAGTCTTGCAAATTTAATAAAGAGATCTTCCCTCTATGTGCACATCGGAAGGGACGATGCATTTCCAACCAGCGCATTGGACGCGATGTATGGAGGGTTGCCTGTCCTCGTATCCGATCAGACCGGAACCATAGATGTAATGGAGGAGCTTGATCCCAGGTTAGTCACTTCTTTGCATCCGAAAAAGATAGCTGAAAAGATTGACTGGTATTTCAGTTTAAGCGAGGATGAAAGGAAAACCCTGTCAAGTAGGGCTAAAGGTATTTCGCTGAAGTTTGATGAAGGATTAATTGCAAAAAAATTTAAGGAAGATATAATTGGTACATTGACAGGAGGCCAGGCGAAATAAAGTATTCCAACCACCAGGTCCGTTCATAGATGCGTCACGGCTAGATGAGCACAGGATGCCGATTAATCGTATCAAATTAATCACTCCCACAACAATATGTTCTAGGCAATTTGGGAAACATGTCATCCGCACTAATGAATCGCGGGAAAGTAGCAAACTGCGAATTTTCTCGTGTTGGGCCACACAGAAATGGTTACGTAGGTCAGGCTGTCATAAATCTGGAAATTTGGGTTTCCACCACTATCTCTAACCTTCCTCAAAATTATCGTACGGTTTAGCTGATTTAGCCCATATTTTTACCTCAATGCAATTGACAGGGATAACGGTGCCAAATGGGAGCCAACTTGTGGAAGAAATAAATGACGTTCTTAATTTTATGGTAGAATACCAAAAACAGCAATGTGCTAAAGTCTGTAGCTTACGACACTATTGGGCACTTCAAATTCCCCTGCTTGCTTTATCCTGTCTTCTCGCTCAGAATCATCTTAAGCATTGCAGGGCGTGGAGTTATTTAGAGGGAATGGAATGACCAGGCGAACACCAAGTGACTGAAGGACTGAACGAATGTTATTGCATTTTGAAATTTGGGATCATTTCTTGAAATTAGTCAGACAGTCCTAGATCAGTCTGGTCAAGGAATGAATGCACCGGAAGGAGCTACCTATTAGCTAAATAATTCCCTGCATCTTCAATCTCCTTTATTACCCTGACAGGTACACCGTAAGCTAACGTATTCGGAGGAATATCCCTATTGACTAGAGACCCTGCCCCTATAATGCAGTTGTCCCCTACAGAAATTCCTTCCAAGATTACCGCACCCACGCCGATCCAGCTTTTCGAGCCTATATATACTCTCCCAGATATATTGACGCCCGGTGTGATCGTCGTGTAATCTGAAATCCTAACATCGTGACCGATTGTTGCATTCAAATCTATCAGTACGAAGTCACCAACCGTCACGTCAGTCATGAACTGAACCCCAGCTTGGACTATAGTACCCTGCCCAAGCTCAACGCGCTTGGGAATAAACGTGCGTTTATGGATTAAGTTCGGAAAATTAAATCCTCTATCCACAAGCGGAGAAATCACCTTCCATCTGTTTGGTCTACCAAGTCCATTGTAGAGTGTTGCCTCACCAGTATCCATTTTGTTTAATATTCTCTGATGCAAGACTCTCACACCGTTGATTTTATAATTCTCACCGTGTTCCACTATGTCCAGGAAGCCGTCTATTTTTGAATTGGGGAATTTTTCCTCATATATGGCAGCGACCTGCCTTGCCTGGCCGCCTGCACCAATGATATATGTTTTTTTCCTCGTAACTCCTGTCTTTGGCACCCCTTAGGATAATGGTCTTTAATATTAATTCTGCGTTAAATCATGCATACAATATTTCTGCTGGAGTAAACTAAACAGGACTTTTTACCGGCATAACTGGTGCTGATATAATTCGCATTGCCGGTCGATCTCTCAATAATTACAGAAGGCTTATTGAGTATCAAAGTGTGTTTGTTCGTAATGTCCTACTGCTCTCAGTAAAGATTCAGCCATATTCTCAATTGAAAATTTCTTTACTACTTCATCTGAATGTTTAACAAACATTTGGATCAATTCTTTATTTGAGACCAAGCTAAGAATGGAAGATGCCATTGCTTCGGGATCATTAACCGGAATGATTATGCCGTTATATTCATTAGTAACGACCTCTCTGGCACCGCTTACATCGGTGGTAATAACTGCACACCCATGAGCCATTGCTTCGACTACTGGGCCCGGGATCCCATCCTCAAGCGAAGGAGAAACAAAGACCTCAGATTGTTCATAAAGTCCCAATAGCGTTTTATCGTCGACCCTTCCAAAACTGATGTGATTTCCCCTATTGAATTGTCCTATATAGTCGCCGAATGTATAGACAGTAATACCCTTTTGCGCGTTGAGCACCAATTCTATGGCCTTCATAGCAACTCTGGCTCCCTTGGCAGGAAAACTCCTCAAAGGTATTAAAACTGAATTTTGTACTTTCAAGCTCGCATCTCCTCTCTTTAGCTTTTCTGGATCAACAGCAGCCACCATCTTACAGGCTTCACTCAAGTTGAATCTCTCCAGCATTTTGCTGTCCGTCACAATTTTTCTGAATTCTCTCTCGTATGTTTGAATTATCAATTCTGCAAGGGCAGGGTCTCCGTTCTCCCAGTTGTGATATATGATGTAGTATGACGGCGGAAGTCTCTTATGAATCTTCGAAAGGAAGTTTGCCGCCCCCCAGTAATTAAAAACCAAACGTTTCGCTTCAAATATAAGTTTAGGTCTTGAATATATCAATTTGACGTGAAATTTGTATTTCCAGCGGGAAGCGTAATTTTCCCCCATTAGGCGACAGGCTATTTTGTTTATTAGCCTGTTAGACAGCGATGGAACAAAAACAAGGTCATAGAGGATATTCATAATGTCGGCCTTAAGTTTTAAAACATGCTTCCTTCTGTTCTCGTTCTTAATAGAAATATCAATAAATGGAAGATACATTATAGCCGTATTGAAACCCATTTCATTTAATGTTTCGGCGAGATAGAAAAGATGCTTATCACCATACCCGACGTCGTGAAATGGCGAATTCCACGAGGCTAAGAAGAGAAAGTCGAATTTTTCTTTGTCCTTTGCTTTCATGATGCACGTAAATGAGTGTCAGAGAAGTGATGCATTTACCTTCTCACAAATAAAAGAGACATCACCCTCAGTAAGCTGAGGAAAACTTGGCAAATTAAGTCCTCTGCGCGAAATGTCTGTGGAAACGCTACT